>JBBSOM010000457.1:0-3628 GCA_038259715.1 Longimicrobiales bacterium | reverse complement strand
GACAACCGCGATCTGAAGTTCGACTATCAGCAACACCAGCTGCAGAGCCAGAACACCACCCAGAGTCAGCGCAACCCGACGATCGGCCGCTGACGCCTCGGCGTCCGTACGTGGTGCCCTTGCTACCCTAGCCTCGCTGATGTCCAGACGTCCCGATGGCCCGGTGTGCCGTGTCGCTCGGACGCCGCACGGTGTCCTCGAAAAGGGACGATTACTCGGGCGGCCTGAAACGTAAGTCATTGCTAGGGAACCCATTACGAATGCGGTACGTCCTGTGCATCCGTGTGACTCCACAGCGACCAGATTCGGGGAGGAAGGATGAGACGTGCGGCGATGGTGGTGGTGTTGATGGCGGCCGCCCTGGGCGGGTGCGCCAAGGATGTGATCGTCGGGGTCGGTAGTCCTGCCGCGCCCGAAGACCTGCAGGGCTCCTACTACGGCGGGACCGTGCAACTGACCTGGTCGCTGTCCCCCTCGTGGAACCAGGAGCCCTTCCGGGTCTACGGGCGGAGGGTCACGGACAACGACTACTTCCTCATCGCCGAGGTCTCGAACTGCTCGGACGGGTCCTGCTCGTACGAGGACCGTAACGTCCTCGCTGGACAGACCTACGAGTACTACGTGGCCGCGGTGGACCCGGACTCCGGCGTGGAGACGCCCAGCCGGAACACGGTCGAGGTCGCGGTACCGCAGCCGACGCCCCCGCCGGTGCCCGCCGGCGCCGAGGTCGTTGCCCTCGACCACACCAACTACATCCGTTGGTCCGCCAACGCCCGCGATGCATCCGATTTCTCCTTCTACCGCGTCTATCTCGACGACGGCAACGGGGACCACTACGTGCTCGGTGAGACCGACTCGGAGGGCTTCCTGGACCACCTCGCGGAGAACGGCCAGACGTACACCTACTTCGTGACGGCCGTGGACGAGCAGGGCCACGAGAGCGCGGGAAGCGTGGCCGCGAGCGGGACGCCGCGTCCCGACTACCACGGCGAGTGGCTGTACGACTACGGCGCGAAGCCGTCGCTATCCGGCTTCCGCTTCAGGTCGGACGAGGCCACCGACCCCATCGTGTCCGGCGACGCGCCCGAGCGGCACTTCCGTCTCGAGGTGGATGATTCGGGGTGGTGGCTCGTGCCGGGACCCGAGGTGCAGGTCTACGCGAGCGGGTACGAGACGACCGCGCTCAAGTGTGGCCCGGCTTCGGACGCGACGTGCACCGACGTGGCGCAGGCGCCCGCGACCGGATACTCCACACAGGACGTCGCGCTCAGTGCCCAGACCAGCTATGTCCTGCGGGTGCCGGGGGATGACGGTCAGGCTCACTACGCGGTCATTCGTGTCGTGATGCTCGGGTACGATCAGGACGACAGCCCCATCGTCATCTTCGATTGGGCCTACCAGTTGGCGCCCAATGTGCGCAGTCTGGCATCGGCGTTGGGCGGGATTGTGCCGAGATAGGTGGGTGGGGCGGCGGGCGACGTCGAGGGAGTCGCCGTCCCGACGCCGGACGCCGTATGTTTACGGCATGGTAAAGGTGCTCGAGGCGGTCCCGAACTTCTCTGAGGGGCGAGACCTGGCGAAAGTGCGGGCGCTCGTCGACGTGATCGCGCGCACGGGGGTGGAGGTCCTGGATTGGTCCGCCGATCCGGATCACAATCGCTCCGTCGTGACCTACGTCGGAGATCCCGAACGGGTAGCTTCCGCGTCGGTGGAAGCGGCCCGCTTTGCTGCCGAGCATTTCGACCTCCGGTCGCACCGTGGCGTCCACCCGCGTATCGGCGCTCTGGACGTTCTGCCCTTCGTCCCATTGCGGGGCATGGACATGGCGGAGGCGGTCGCCGTGGCGCGCACCGTCGGCGCACGTCTGGCCGGGATCGGGCTTCCGGTCTATCTGTACGGCGCCGCGTCGGATCCACCGGGACGGGGCCTGGCCGAGTTGCGTCGCGGGGGCTTCGAGGCTCTCGTCGGAGGATTTCCGACCGGTCGGTCGCCGGATTTTCGTCCGCATGGGACCGGCGCCCCTCATCCCACGGCCGGCGCAACGTGCGTGGGTGCGCGTCGCATCCTCCTGGCCTGGAACGTCTTCGTGGAGGGGGTCACGGTCGAACAGGCCCGGGCCGTCGCATCCACGATCCGGGAGAGGGACGGCGGATTCAGTGGGCTGCGGGCGCTCGGCCTGTACCTGGAGCGCGGCGACCGGATCCAGATCTCGATGAACCTCGAGGATCCGGCGCGTACCTCTCCACTCGACGTGTTCCGTGCGATCGAGACGTGGGTAGGCGGCCGTGGAGGGCGGGTCACGGGCACCGAGGTGATCGGAATGATGCCCGATACCCTTGTGCTTCCGGCAGCACGGGACAGATTAGACCTTCTTGATCTCGGACCTGTCCGGATGCTGTCGTCCCGCGTCATGGAGCACGTCCTCGCGCGCGTTCGTGAAGAAGCGGCGGGGTTACGGCAGGTTCTGGAGCAGGCCGGGTCGTCGGTACCGGGTGAAGTTCGCGAAGCAGCCCTCCGCGTGGTCTCGTCCGCGGAAGAAACGGAGATTCCGCAGCGATCATGAGCATCGAAACGCTCAAGGAACAAGCTCGTCGTCACGAGCAGAGAGAGGAGTGGCGGAAGGCCCTCGATCAGTACAAGAGAGCCATCAGCCAACTCGAGGCGGAGGATCAGCCCGACATCGGGCTGTACAACCGCGTCGGCGACCTTTTCGTGCGCGTCGGCAACCTCGACGAGGCCGTGGAGCACTACGACAGGGCCGTGGATCTCTACCTCGAATCGGAGTTGCCGAACAACGCAATTGCGGTGTGCAAGAAAATCATCCGCAATGTGCCCGCAAGGCACCAGGCCTACCTGCGCATCGGCCAGATCCGCGCGCAGCAGGGCTTTCTCTCCGACGCCCGCACGAACTTCCTGACGTACGCCGAGCGCATGCAACAGGCGGAGGACATCGACGAGTCCTTCCGCGCGCTCATCGAGTTCTGTGACCTGGCGCCGGACGACGTGGAACTGCGTCTCGTCGTTGCGGACCAGATGAAGTCCCATGGCCGTGCGCATGGCGCGGTCGAGCAACTCTCGCGCGCATACCGGGCGCTCGTGAACCGGGGCGAAACCGCGCAGGCGTCCCGGATCGAGGAGAAGATCCGCGAGTTCGACCCCGATGCGACGCTCACTGCGGCCTCCGCCGCGTCGCCCGACGGGGTCGAGGAGCCGGAGGGCGACATGATGATCTCCGGCTCGAGCTTGGTGGACGAGGACGAGATGGTGGCGTCCCGTGGTGATCTCGAGGTCGGCGGAGCGGCCGGCGTCGCTGAAGAGGCAACGGAAGAGCCGGCCGGTGAGCCCGCCGGTTTCGACATCGGGTCGATGGAAGGTCTGGAATCCACGACGGTGGAAGGTTCCCAAGCCGCGTTCGTGCCCCAGGATCGGGTTGACGACACTGCGTTCGAGTTGCCGCTCCTGGACTTCACCGACGCCGATGAAGTGGAGTCGCCCGACGAAGACAAGGGCACCGCCTTCGATCTTCCGCTGTTGGACCTCGGGATCGAGGACGAAGCCGGATACGAGGACGAAAGCCAAGGCGAGGTCCTCGACCTGCCTTTGTTGGACTTCAGTGAGACCGGTGCGG
>JBBSOM010000456.1:0-3648 GCA_038259715.1 Longimicrobiales bacterium | reverse complement strand
GCGTGCCGCGATAGGTTACGACGGTCAGCGAGTCGATCTCGACGGCGCGTGTATCGAGGCGGATGGTCTCGTCGGTGACCTGGCCGGCCATCAGGGTCACGACCTGATCGGAGGTGGCATACCCGATGAAGCGGACCCGCAGCCGGTGGGCCCCGGGTGTCAGGCCACGAACGTGAAGACGACCTTCAGCATCCGTGACGCCGAGCCCGGTGCGCTCGTCCAGAATCACGAAGGCATCGGAAACGGGCTCGCCGGTGGCCGCCGTGATCACCATGAGCCCGAGCGTCGCCGCACTCTGTTGGGCAGCCGCCGGTGCACGCCCCGCCGCGATGAAAACCGCCAGGAAGACCCACTTGAAAACCGGCCGCATCGGCCGACGCTCCTCGTCTCGATGAACAGGTACGGGGCGGTCGCCACGACCTCCCCTTCCCTGTCATCTCCTACGTTTCCGGAGACGGATCGTGTCACGAAAGAACGCGTTGCCGCGCACCGCCGTGGTCGTCGTCGCAGGACTCCTCGCCGTAGGATGCGCCTCCACGCCCAGCGAGGGGCCGAGCACCGGGCGAACACGCATCGATACGGGAACCGGCACCTATGACGTCGAACTCACCCATGACCGAAGCGGCACGCAGCACATCGTACGAGCTCCCGTCGACTCGGTATGGCGCGCGCTCCCCGAGGTCTACGCGGCTCTGGGGCTGAACGGAGGTGTGGTGAACGCCGCCTTGCATGAGTTCGGCATCCCCCGGTTCACCCTCGCGCCGCGCAGACTGGCCGGTCAGCGGCTGAGCCGACTCCTGGCGTGTGGCTCGACGGCGATGGGCGACAACGCGGACCGCTACGAGGTCCGGTACGTCCTCGTGTCCACCCTGAGCGCCGATCCGGAGGGCACGGAGGTGGGCACGCGCCTGGAGGCCAATGCAACGGCGCGGAGCGTCTCGGGTTCGGCCATCGAGTGTGCGAGCAACGGCGTGCTGGAACAGATGCTGGCGGATTCGCTGAACGCGCGGATGGGCGCCCTGGGCGGGGGGAGGTAGGAGCCTGTCCGGGGGATCAGCGGGCCGTTCAGCGCTCGCTACCGCAACGACAGCGCCTTCCGGATGATCTCGTCGGCGGTGCCACCCGACGCCCCATCCTCCAGAGCGCGCCGGACGGCCTGATCGGCGTCCGAGAACGTGTACCCCAGCACAACCAGCGCCTTCACGGCCTCTTGCGCGCCCACCCCACCGGGTGCGCCCGCGCCTCCTCCAGGGAAGGTGACCGCGAGGTCCGCGACCTTGTCGGCCAACTCGATCACGAGCTTCTCGGCCTTCTTGCGGCCGACGCCGCTGACCTGCTGAAGCGCGGCCAGGTCCTTTTCGACGAGCGCGCGCGCCAGGCGATCGGCCCTGTAGGCGCTCATGAGTGCGAGCGCGAGCTTTCCACCGACGCCGGACGCGGTCAGGAGGCGCTGAAAGAGCGTTCGCTCGACGGCGTCGATGAAACCGTACAACGCCACCGAGTTGTCCGTGACAACTTGCACGGTGCGCAACTCGACCGCGTTCCCGGGCTTGGGCAGCCGCTGCAGGACGGTGAGCGGCACGCCAACCTCGTAGACCACCCCGCCCGCCGTTTCGATCTCGACGCCGTCCGTGTCCCGGGTGACCAGGACTCCCTTGAGTCGGCTGATCATCGGATCTCCCAGGCGTTCGTCGGCAGAGCGTTCGTCGGCGTCATCGCGGAAAGGTCCCGGCCAGGCAGTGGCAGAGGGCCGCGGCCACGCCGTCCGCGGCGTCGGCCGGCGAGGGGGCCTCGCTGAGGCGAAGCTGTTGCTGGACCATGAAGCCCACCTGGTCTTTGGTGGCCTGCCCCGTCCCGACCACGGCCTTCTTGATCTCGCCCGGGGAGTATTCCGCGATCGGGATGTCCTGGAGCGCCGCCGCGAGCAGGATCGCGCCGCGCGCGTGTCCGAGCGTCAGCGCCGAACGCACGTTCTTGCCCTGGAAGACGTTCTCCACGGACACGGCGAACGGCGCGTGTCGCTCGATGAGCCTGGCCACCTCCAGGTAGATCTCGCGGATGCGCAGGGCCAGGGGGGTTCCAGGTGACGTGCGGATCACCCCGCACTCCACCAACGAAACAGCGCCGCCGCTCCGCCGCGCGACGACGCCGAACCCGGTGATCGCCGTACCCGGATCGATGCCGAGGACCACGACGGACCGCTCTTCTCGTTCCCGGGAGATCGTCATCCTGGGCGGCCGGCGGCGGACGTTCGGAGGCGGAACAAGGGCCGCTACATCGCATCGGCCAGGGCGGCCTCGTCGATGTCGGCGTTCGAGTGCACCTTCTGCACGTCGTCGAGCTCTTCGATGGCGTCGAGAAGCTTGATCAGCTTCTCGGCATCCTTCCCGGCAACGGTGACCTCGTTCCGGGCGACCCAGAGCAGTTCCGCGGAGGACACCTCGATGCGGGCCGCCTTCACGCCTTCCTGGACCTCGTTGAAGACCGTGTAGTCGCACGTGACGATGAACTCGTCGCCCTCGCGATCCAGATCCTCGGCGCCCGCCTCGATGGCCGCCTCGAACACCTTGTCCTCGGAGTACCGGGTGGCATCGACCACGATCTGGCCCTTGCGGTCGAACTGCCACGCCACCGAGTTGGTGGTGCCGAGCGAGCCCCCATGCCGATTCAGCGTGTGGCGCAGGTCGGCAACCGTACGGTTCGCGTTGTCGGTGAGCGTCTCGACGTAGAGGGCGACCCCGCCTGGGCCGTAACCCTCGTACGAGATCTCCTCGTAGTGGACCCCCTCCAGTTCTCCCGTGCCCTTCTTGATGGCTCGGTCGATGTTCTCGGCGGGCATATTCGCGGCCTTGGCCGTGTCGACGGCCAGCCGCAGCCGGGGATTGAAGTCGACACTGCCGCCGCCGGCACGGGCAGCTACGGTGATCTCGCGGATGAGTTTCGTGAACGCCGCGCCGCGCTTGGCGTCGACGGTGGCCTTCTTTCGCTTGATCGTAGCCCACTTACTGTGGCCGGACACGGAAACCTCTGGGAACGTGCGTGGGACTCCTGGAGCGGAGCAAAGGTACGCGGGAGGAGGGCGGTGGATCAATCGGGGGAGGCTAGCCACCTCGCGGGCAAGGAGGCCGGAGAGGCGATAGATTGCCGCCCCCGTTCCTGTTCTCCGCGCCCTCCACCCGGTCCACCGCCCTTGTCCCAGAACTTCTACCCCAGGCTCCTGGCCGTGATCGCCGTGGCCGCGAGCCTCGCCGGGACACCCGTTTGCGCGGGCGCCCAGACACCCCGCCCCATCGACGTCGAGGCGGCAACTCGCCCCGAGGCCATGGCCACACGCGCTACCACTCCCATTGTGGTGGACGGTGTTCTCGACGAGGCCGCATGGGCCACCGCCCCCGTGCTGGGCGGCTTCATCCAGGCCCGCCCCGACCGGGGCCTGCCCGACACGGAAGGTACCGAGGTCAGGATCCTGTACGACGACCGCTACCTGTACATCGGCGTCGAACTGCACGACTCCGAACCGGACAAGCTCGTCATCCCGAGTCTGGAGCAGGACTTCGAGAGCGGGAACTCGGACATCTTCGGGATCACGCTGGACACGTTCCACGACCGCCGGAACGCATTCATGTTCCTCGTGAACCCGAAAGGCGC
>JBBSOM010000455.1:0-3649 GCA_038259715.1 Longimicrobiales bacterium | reverse complement strand
GTGGGGCCGAGGCCGAACGCCTCGGGTGGCGTTACGACACCCGCGTGCGCGGCAACGGAAACGGCGGGCACCTCTGGGGCACGGCGCTCACGCCCTCCCAGAAGGCCGCGCTCCTCGAGTACCTCAAGACGTTCTAGAACACCAGGACAGGCTCCCAGGCACTACCCGCCCGCAACGGGCGGCCAGGACACCCTCCCCGATACGAGGCACGACCCCATGAACGAGACCGGGCCACGCAAGAAGACCCGATGGACGCGTCGCTTCGCGAAGATCGTGCTCGTTCTGGTGATCCTCGCCATCCCGGTGGGCGCCTTCGCCTGGTACAAGTTCTTTCGTGAGGTCCCACAGCCCGAATGGATCACGGGCAACCCGGAGAACAATTTTCTCTACGGATCCATCGGCGCGGAGTCTCAGGCCGGAATCCCGTACTGGATCGTCGTGGTTCTTCCCAGGATCTTCGACGACCTCCTGCCCGGCCCCGGTGGGTACGCCTCGCTGGGTCTGCCCTGGGAGTCGGGCAAGGAACTGCCCTCGGGCTTCTCGAAGAAGACGGTGGGCTTCGACCGGGTGGGCTTCAACTGCGCTCTGTGCCACTCCGCCCAGTACCGGGTCGCGCCGGACTCGACGCCCAGGATCGTGGCGGCGGGCGGAAGCAATACCGCCGACATCCAGGGCCTTCTGGAGTTCTTCAGCCGAGCCGCGAACGACTCCCGCTTCAGCGCGGAAACGATCATCACCCAGATCGACATGGCCTATCCGTTGAGCTTCCTCGACCGGGTCTTGTACAAGCTCGTCTACATCCCCCTCACCCGTAAGCAGCTCCGCCAGCAAGGCGCTGACTTCGCGTGGGCCGCCCACCTCCCCCGATGGGGTCCAGGGCGGGACGCGCCCATGAATCTGACCAAGTTCAACTTCCTTCACATGCCGGTCGACAACAGCGTCGACAACACGGACTTCCCATCCATCTGGCACCTGAAAACGCGTGTGCAAGAGGGTCGCAACTGGCCCCAGGACGACTTCGCGCTCACCGCCGACTGGTCCCGCGCCGGCGTGCCGCCCGCCCGCCTCATGTTGATGAACCTCGACGGAGCGACCACGTCGTTCCGCTCCGTGATCTTCGATTCGGCGCTCGGCCTCCAGGCGAAGAACTCCGCGTTCTTCCGTAAGCGCATGGCGGACCTGGAGCAATGGCTGCTCAACGTGCCGCCACCGCGATACCCGTTTGAGGTGGACTCCACCCTCGCCACGCGCGGGGCTGCGGTCTTCGAGGAGCGCTGCGCGGGATGCCACGCCAGCGAACGCGATAACCGACTCGGCACGGTCATCCCCCTGGCGGAGATCGGCACCGACCCGGAGCGGGCGAACGCCTGGACACGGGCCGCCGCCGACAGCGCCAATCGCGCCGTACGCGAAATGTTCGACATCCAGCGAACGCCCATGGGCAAGCCGGACACGCCCGGATACGTCGCGCTCCAACTCGACGGCTTGTGGCTTCGCGGCCCGTACCTGCACAACGGCTCTGTGCCCACAGTGCGCGCCCTTCTGGAACCACCGGCCGGGCGCCCGCGGATGTTCTACCGGGGTTATGACGTCCTCGACCGGGCGGCCATGGGCTTCATCAGCCGGCGCTGCGCAGGGGAAGAGGCCGAGCCCCCCGAGACGGACACCGCCGGCCTGCCGGGGAACTGTATGCCCGCCGACCTCGGTTGGCTCTACGACACGTCACTCCGAGGGAATGGGAACGGAGGGCACCTCTACGGCACGGATCTCGACCCTGCGTCCAAGGCGGCGCTGGTCGAATACCTCAGGACGTTCTGAAATGCTGCTGAAGAGCGTCGCGGGTAGCCCCGCCAGTGAGAATGCATGACCACAGGACCGGAAGGGCCGCGCGAATCCGAGGGCACCCGGTCGGGTGCTGAATCTCAGCCGATGGAGCCCCGCAGCTACCTGGCCATCAGCGCGGGGGGGCTGGCGGTCTCGGTCGGGCTGCTCCTGTTTCTTGTGTTCGGGGCCGACCGCATCGTGGCGGCCGGGCTGGACCACCGGGTCTTCTACGTCCTGCTCGTCCCCCTGGGGATGTCCGCCGCCGCCTTCGCGTTCGGGGCGATGAAGTCCACGGCGACCTATCAGGGGGGCGCGCCCCAGAAGGTCACCCTGACCGGCCCTGCCGTGTTCGCCGCGCTGGTTGTCGCCGGCGGCTTCCTCCTGGTACCGGAGGGGGGACTGCGCTCGATCGCGGTCCGGGTGGACCGCGCCGCCGACGAGGGGGGCGGTCCCGTGCCGGGAGCCCAGGTCCGCCTGGATTGGGGCCCGCAACGACTCGTGCAGGTGACGGACGCGTCAGGACAAGCGTCCTTCCTGGGGCTTCCGCCGGGGGCGTCGGGGATTTCGGTCTCGGCTGAGGCAGACGGCTTCGAACCCGCGAGCCGGTCGGTCGACGCGGTGGCGGCCGACGGCGTGCTTCGGATGGAACTCCGGTCTCGCCCGACCCTCATCAACCTCAGGGGTACGGTCCTGGACCGTGTCTCCCGCTCTCCGCTCGGGGGCGTCGTGCTGAACTTCGGGAGTGGCGTGGCCGTGGACACTACCGACGCGCAGGGGAACTTCGCCGTCTCGCTCAGCCCGCCGGTCGGGGGTCGGATGGTCGTCATCGGCACCCGCGGCGACGCGGTGGGGCTCAACACCGAGGTCCTCGTCATCGGAGATGCGCCGCTCACGCTCCTCTTCGGGGCCGGGGGCTCATGAAGCGGCGACCGAGAGGCGCCGGACGGCGGTCACCCGAGAGGCGCGGGATCACGCGAAGGCTCCGTCGCCGACGCCTTCCGGTGCTTCTGCTCGCGTGGGGCTGTGTGCTGTGCTGGGACCCCGGCCCGACGCTGGCACAGTCCTCCACCCTCCGGGGAGAGCTTCTCCACCGCAACGGTGAACCGGCCACCGATGTCCGACTGGTCATCGTCGGACACCCCCCCGAGGTCGTGATCCGCGACGGCGGGATGTTTCAACACACGCTGAGCGGCACTCCGGGCGAGGTGACGCTCCGGGTGGTGGGCTCACCCGAGTTGGAGGTGCTCTACCCCCCGGACGGGCGGACCCCCGTGCCCTCCAATCCCGAGACCGTGGTCCCGATCGTCGTGGGAGAGCGGATCGGTCTGGTGGTCGAGGACAGGATCGCCGAGGACCTCCGGCAGCTCCGCGAGACGCTGGAGGTGCGGGGGGTCTCGGCGGATGCGATCGCGGCAGCGGTACGGGCCGAAATGGAGGGGGTGGTCGCCCGGATCGCCACGATCACCGAGGGGGCGGTGGACCGCGCCGTCGCGGGCGCCGACCGGGCCGAACTCCGCGAACGGATCGGGAGCCGATTCCGGAACTGGCTCCGCACCGGCCGGGACCTGGTGGACGCCTTCGGCTTGATCGATGTGACCCGCTCCATGAGCCAGGCCAACTTCCTGGCACTCTACAACTCGATGGGTGCCTACAGCGACAGTTGGGCGGAACTGGACGCATCGCTGGCCGACGCTCCGCAGGCGGTCGAGCGGGGCTGGCCGGGTGAGCCGGGGGTCGCGCTCGGCGCCCGGCTCGCCGACCTGCTTCACCGTGCCCGGACCGATTTCCACGAGCCGGTCCTGAAGCTCAGGGAGCCGCTCCTGGT
>JBBSOM010000454.1:0-3650 GCA_038259715.1 Longimicrobiales bacterium | reverse complement strand
GATGCCCTGCTTCACGATACGATGCAGATCGACGAAGACCTCCCGCTGCAGGAGCTGATCCAACTCCTCGGTGCGGATGCCGTAGCGGCCGACCAGGCGCTTCAACGCAGTGGGCTCGTAGTGGCCGTAGTGGTAGATGTGCGCGCCGGCGTGAGCCGCTACGTGGGCGGTGGCCATCTCCAGGAAGCGGTCCAGCGCGGCCTTCTCCTGATCCGGTGTCAGGGCCCAGTCGGCCCTGTAGCCGTCTTTGGTGCCAGCCTTGGTGACGGAGATGCCGCAGAGGTATTCGAGCCCCTCTTCATAGGCGTAGTCGGCGCCCTCGAAGTCGAAGAAGAGGTCGTGGTCGGTGGGCTCGGGCAGCGCGGCGAGGCCCAGAGGACGGCCCTCGCCGTTCGCCTCCTGCGGCAGCAACTCGTGGTAGGGACGCTTCTCCTCCCGACCCACCCACTGGACGCGGGCCTGCTCGCGGATCCGTTGAAAAGACGCCGCCCGCAGTCCCTCCGGTGGTGGATCCAGGGGAAGCCGCGCCAGCGCCGCCAGCGTGGGCACGCCCGCGCCGTCGAGAATCCGCCGCTGTTCGCGCGTGATGCCCGCCACCAGGGACAAGTGGTCGACGTCCACGCGTTCGCGCGCACACCGGGGGCTCCATACGCAGGTCTGGCACAGCTCCACCGGGTCCGGAGCCACGGCCGGCTCGTCCGGCGCCCCTTTCACGTGGTCGAGGAAACGCGCCTTGAGCGCACGGTAGTACGCGGCGAAGTGGGCCAGGCGGAACGACACGCGCCGAGGCATAGCGCCGCCCAGAACCAGGTGAATCCGCTCGGGGACCACGCCCTGCACCCGTGCCAGCAACTCCGAGTAGACGCACGTCTGGAGGATGGCCGTGGTCCGGGCCTCGCGCGTGAGCTTGGCGTCGGCGACCTCATACGACCATGCGCCCAGATCGCTGGGCCGATCGACGCGGCAGAGGAAGTCCACGAAGCCCAGCCACTGCCCATCATAGAGCGCGCCCTGATAGATGACGTCGGCTCCCTCCCGCATGGCGGTCAACGTCTCTTCGGCCCTCCGCGCATAACCCGCAGGGGTGCGCTCCTCCTTGGGGAGATCCTCGAACTGAACGACACGCTGGCCCTGGGCCTGGAGCTCGGCGAGGTACGCGAGCTCGTGCTCGATACCCCGTTCCCTGAGGAGCTCCATGCGGAGGTCGGGCCCGAACATGGGAGGCTGGGCCAGATCCAGGGCGCGCAGCCGGTCCAGCAGCGTGCGCTGTCCGCACGCCGAAAACGACGCCAGGTCGGTGGGTGAGAAACTCAGGCCGGTGCCGTCGTGACGCATCGGGCGGGCCTTTGTGTTGTGGGTGGGCTGATTGTCGTTTGGCTGATTGTGGGCACGCGAGAGGGTGCTTCGAACAACGTACGTGGGGAGCGTGGCGGACGCAGGTCGGGGAGGACGGGGCGGGGGGAGGTGGAGGTGACCGTGCGAGTTGCCCAACTCAGCGGTAGCTCACGACCTCGAGCCCGTCGACGCGGCCGAAATGGGCGACGTCTGCGGTGAGCAGGGGGAGATGGTGGCGAACGCTGGTGGCCGCGATCCACAAATCGTTGGTCCCGATGAGGCTCCCGCGGGCCCGGAGTGCCCGCGTGATCCGGCCATAGACGAGACCCGATGCTTCATCGATGTCGAGCAGGCGATGGGATTGGCGGATGGCGTGAAGAACGGGATGATCCGCATCGTCGTATCCCTCCACCAACTCACCCAGCGCCACCACGGAGAGGCTGAGCTCCGCTCCCGGGTCGGCCTGGAGGAACCGATGCGCGGGCCCCCCACCTATGCGGCGCTCCCGCTCGAGGTCGACGAGGAACGATGTGTCGAGTCTCAGCGCGCGCGCCACTGGTCCTCCGGGGGGTCGTCTCGGGCCTGGGCTTCCTCGAGTCTCCGGATGACGTCCTCGGGGGTCGGCGGCAGGGTGCCGAGCACCTCGAGGAGGTGGCCGGCGGTGCAGGGAGGTGCCTCCCACGTCGCCCGCTTGATCACGCGGGAGAACGATTCGGTGGGACTACGCCTGGCGCTGCGCAGCCGCTCGTAGGCCTCCATGTCGATGGAGATCGTCTTTGTAGCCATACCATATGCATGCATGCGTATGTGCATGTAGTCAATCCTCAGATGGCTGCCACAAGAGGGACCCTGCTCGTCACATAGAGAACAGTGTGTACAAGCGAAGGGCGCGAGGATGGCAGTTCAGGAACGTCCGCTGTCGGATATCCCTGACGGGAATGGCTCGGTCGTGTTGCCTGGGGATCTTCCGTTTTGATACTCCTATATGAGTGCAGCATATTCATGGCATGAGTCATCGCCTTCAGGTCCTTCTCGATGAGGACGAACTCGCGGAAATCCGGGCCGCTGCCCGGCGACGCCGACTCACGGTATCGGAATACGTGCGTCAATCGCTCCGCGACGCGCGCACCAGCGAGCCGGGATCCAGCTTGGAGCGCAAGCTTCTCGTGGTGCGGGAGGCTGCCAGCTTCGGCTATCCGACCGCCGACCCGGAGGAGATGGGGGCGGAGATCGCCCTGGGATACGCCGCGGACACGTGATCTTTATCGACTCCAACGTGCCGATGTACCTCGCGGGCGCCGAGCATGAGAACAAACACGTTGCGCGGCGCATCCTCGAGCGCCTGATCGCCGGCGAGAGCGCCTCGTTTCGGATGTGGACGTCGTCCAGGAGATCCTCCACCGCTATGAGGCCATCCGGCGGCGGGATGCCATCGGGCCATGCGTCGCCTCCTTCCTCGGCCTCGCCGACGAGATCTATTCCGTGGAACTCGACGACGTGCTTCGGGCGCGCGACCTCCTGCTGGATCGCGACGAGCTCTCCGCCCGGGACACGATCCATGTTGCGGTCATGGAACGCCACGGCATCCGCCGCATGCTCTCGTTCGACGCCGGCTTCGACCGGGTGGATGGAATCGAGCGCGTCTGGGAGTGATCCCACCCGGTTGCATCTGGACGGACTCCAATCTTTCAATCAGCCGAGCGCTGGCTTCGGCGATAGCTTGAACACCCAACGGGATGATTTGAGTGAAATTATCCTACTTTAGCTGATCTTCCTAAGATGGCTAAGGTCGCAATAATCGATCGATGGACCCGATCGCCAATCCGTTTGCGTTTGCGTCTCCGCTCCCACGTCCCGCCTCAGTTCCTGGGGTGTGCGGCCAGCCAGTTCCACATCCGCAACGCGAAGTCCGACTTGAACTTGGGCACATGTCCCTCTCCCCGGATCGTCCACAGCTCGACGCCCAGCCCTTCCCGGCAGCCGGTCCAGCGGGAGACACTCGTCTCGGCGTCGGGGAGCGCGGCAACGAGATCGACGGACTCACTATCCTTGACGGGCCCCCCGGTGCACCCGTCCTCGCCGGCCCACTTCCCGATGGTGGCCGCCTCACCGGGGTAGGCATGCCCATCGATATCTCCGCCGTCGAACGCGATGGTGCTGTCGGCGTCTCCGTGGATGTCGAGTACCGAGACGCCGCCGGCGGGGGAGCATCGTGCGGGGTCGTTCCAGAGTGCGCCGGCCAGGGAGACGATCGCCGCGATCTCGTCGGCGTCTTCGCAGGCCATGCGGTGTGCCATGAAGCCGCCGTTGGAGTG
>JBBSOM010000453.1:0-3658 GCA_038259715.1 Longimicrobiales bacterium | reverse complement strand
GCCATGGCCGACAACACGCCGCGCGAGCGCGAACAGGTCGTCATCATCGGGTCCGGACCGGCGGGGTGGACCGCCGCGGTGTATGCCGCGCGCGCCCAACTCGAGCCGCTCGTCTTCGAGGGCGCCGGGAGCCGCACGATGATTCCCGGCGGGCAACTCATGTTCACGACCGAGGTCGAGAACTACCCGGGCTTCCGGGACGGTGTCATGGGTCAGGATCTGATGATGGAGATGCGAGCCCAGGCCGAGCGCTTCGGCACCCGCATCGTCACCGAGGACATCGTCGACGTCGACTTCAACCAGCGTCCGTTCGTGCTCGAGTCGAGCCGAGGCCAGACCGTACGGGCCGACGCGGTCATCATCGCCACCGGCGCCAACGCGAAATGGATCGGACTGGACAACGAAGAACGCCTTGCCCAGTCGGGCGGCGGCGTCAGCGCTTGTGCGGTGTGTGACGGTGCTCTGCCCCACTTCCGCGGTCAGGTTCTGGCCGTGGTCGGGGGCGGTGACTCCGCCATGGAGGACGCACTCTACCTGACCAAGTTCGCCAAGGAGGTGGTCGTAGTGCACCGCCGCGAGGAACTGCGTGCCTCGCGGATCATGGCGGACCGCGCCAAGGAAAACGGGAAGATCCGCTTTGCCTGGAACAAGACCGTCACCGAGGTGCTCGGTGACGACGTCATCACCGCGCTGCACTTGAAGGACACCTTGACCGGCGAGGAGAGCGAGCTGCCCGTCAGCGGCCTCTTCGTTGCGATCGGCCACGAGCCCAACACGGCGTTCCTGAAGGGAAAGGTCAGCCTCAAGAAAAACGGGTACGTCGAGATGCCGGTCCCGTGGCGTACGAACACGTCGGTTCCGGGCGTCTTCGCGTGCGGCGACGTGATGGACGACTACTACCGGCAGGCCGTCTCTGCGGCAGGGACGGGATGCATGGCCGCGCTGGACGCCGAGCGCTGGTTGGCCCACGGCGCGGGGGTTCCCAACGAGGCCGAGGCGCGCTCGGCGGGCTGATGGACGGCCCGCGCCCGCACTCGGCCGCAGGTCAGGTTGGATCGGGACTTCCCGGAGCCCCGAGCAGACGACCGCCGTCCACCGTCAGGATGTGGCCGGTCACATAGGGCGCCTCGGCCAGGAAGCGTACCGCGTCCACCACGTCCTCGGGCGTGCCGAGCGCCCGGAGGGGGGTGCGCCGGCGCAGCGTCTCGAGCCGTTCCTGCGAGTAGTCGTCCGGCGGAAGCACGGCACCCGGCGCGATCGCGTTGACCCGGATCTCGGGCGCGAGGGCACGAGCCTGCACCCGGGTGAGGTGCGCCAGCGCCGCCTTCGAGACCGCGTGGACGGGGTAGTCCGCCCACGGCTGGAACGCGGACAGGTCGACCAGGTTGACCACGGCGCCGCGGGACGCACGCAGCAGGGCGGTGGCGGCGCGGACCAGCAGGTGGGGCGCGCGCACGTTCACGTCCATGACGGCGTCCCAAGTGTCCGCATCCGCTTCGGCCAGCGGCGTGGCGTCGAAACAGGCCGCATTGTTGACCAACAGGTCGAGCCGACCGAAGTCCGCTTCGATGGCCGCAAGCACCTCTTCGGCGGCACCGGGGCGGGCCAGATCCGCCTGCACCAGGACACATTTCCGTCCGAGGGCGCGGACCTCGGCCGCGACCGCCTCCGCGGGCGCGCGCGAGTTCCGGTAGTGGATCGCGACGGCGAAGCCCGCCTCGGCGAGTCCCAGCGTGATTGCCCGTCCCAGGCGGACGGCACCCCCCGTCACCAGGGCCACACGTTGTATTTCTCGCTCGTTCATAGGACACTCATACGCTGGGCTCGTATCCCTGGGCCAGGGTCGGGCCGGAAATCAGGACTCGAATCGAAGGTAAAGTGAGGGCGCATATGTCAGACCTGGACGGCAAAGTCGCGATCGTCACCGGAAGCACCAAGGGGATCGGGCTCGCGGTGGCGGAACATCTGGCGCGCTCCGGTGCTTCGGTGGTCGTAACGTCACGAACCGACAAGGATGTGAAGGAGACCGCGGAGCGATTGAACGCCGCTCCAGACGGTCGGGTGGCAGGCATCGTCTGCGACGTTCGTGACCCCGAATCGTGCGCCGCACTCGTCGAGACCGCGGTCCAGGACTTCGGGCGCCTCGACATTCTCGTGAACAACGCGGGCGTCGGCGTCTTCGCCCCGCTCGGCGAGCTGAGCGTTGCCGACTGGCAGCTTCAGATCGAGACGAACCTCGGCGGCGCGTTCTACTGTGCGACCGCGGCGCTCCCCCACTTGAGCGCTAGCGGCGACGGTTTCATCGTCAACATCGGGTCGCTCGCGGGCCGCAACCCGATGGCCGGTGGCGTCGGCTACAACGCGAGCCAGTTCGGTCTGGTCGGTATGACCGAGGCCATGATGCTGGACGTCCGCTACAAGGACGTGCGGGTGAGCCTGGTCATGCCCGGCAGCGTCAACACGCATTTTCAGGGTCGGACGCCCGCGGCGGAACGCGACTGGCGGCTCGAGTCGGACGACTGCGCGCTCGCGGTCATGCAGATCCTGTCGTATCCGCGGGAAGCCCACGTAAGCCGCATCGAGATGCGGCCGTCGCAGCCACGGAAGGGCTGAGGCGCAGCGGGTGACCACCGCGGTGCTGCGACGCATCCGCCTCACCATACAGCGATCCAGCACCTGGGGGCACCTCGCGCTCGCGGTCGCGGTCGGCTTCCTGGCCGGCCTCGGCGCGATCGCGCTCCGGTGGATGATCTCCGTCGTCCACCGGGTCTTTTTCGACGACCCGCTCCGGCTACACGACCTCGGCCGGCTGCCGGTGCCTGCCTGGCTGATCACCTTGCTGGCGCCGGCCATCGGGATGGTCATCGTCGCGTATCTCACCCGATGGTGGGCGCCCGAGGCCCGGGGACACGGGATCCCGGAGGTCCAGTACGCGGTGCGCATCCTGGGCGGACGGATCCGGACCCGGGTAGCCTTCGCGAAGTCCGTCGCCAGCGCCATCTCGATCGGATCGGGCGGATCACTGGGCCGCGAGGGCGCGATCGTCCAGATCGGCTCCTCGCTGGGCAGCCTCCTCGGACAGGTCGTCGGACTCGGCGCCGAGGATGTGAAGCTCCTGGTCGCGGCGGGAGCGGCCGGCGCCATCAGCGCCACCTTCAACGCCCCGATCGGAGGGGTGATCTTCGCCCTCGAAGTCGTCCTCGGAAGCTTCGCCGCGCGCTCGTTCGGCCTCGTCGTGGTCTCGTCGGTGACCGCGACGGCCGTGGCCCAGGCCGCGCTCGGCACGGAGCCCTCGTTTCGCCTGGTGGAGCAGTTCCAACTCGTCAGCTACTGGGAGCTGTGGCTGTACCTCCTGCTCGGGCTCGTGACCGGCATCGTTTCGGTGATCTACGTACGCACCGTCTACGGCGTCGAGGACGGCTTCGACCGGTGGAAGGCACCTATGTGGCTCAAGGCGGTGACCGCCGGGCTCATCCTGGGTGCGCTCGGCACCTTCGGCAGCCGGCACCTGTTCGGCATCGGCCACGAAGGCGTCGAGTTGGCGATGGCCGGTGGGCTCGCGACCGGCTTGATGGCCGCGCTGGTCTTCATGAAGATCTTCGCAACGTCGATCACCCTCGCTGGTGGGGGATCCGGCGGCATCTTCGCCCCCGCGCTC
>JBBSOM010000452.1:0-3667 GCA_038259715.1 Longimicrobiales bacterium | reverse complement strand
TGTGCGGGACTTCGAATCCATCCCCGGACGGGGTGTGCGCGGCCTCGTGGACGGCGAGCGCCTCCTCGTCGGGCGGCCCGAGCTGTTCGGGGAGCTGGCCGCCGTGGAAGACGCACTCCACCGGCTCCGCCGGCAGGGGCGGACGGTGGTGGCCGTTGGGCCACCCTCACACCCGATCGGTCTCATTGCCCTGATGGACCGGGCGCGCGACGGCGCCGCCGACGTCGTGGCGGCGCTTCGCCGCGACGGCGTGACACGGATCGTCATGCTCACCGGTGACAATGCGGAGACGGCGGCTGCCGTGGCCGACGCCGTGGGCGTGGACGAGTTCGAGGCGGGGCTGCTGCCGGAGCAGAAGGTTGCCGCCATCCGCCACCTCGAGCGGACCTGGGGTCCGGTCGCCATGGTCGGCGACGGTGTGAACGACGCTCCCGCGCTGGCCGCCGCTTCCATCGGCATCGCCATGGGGGCGGCGGGGAGCGACGTCGCGATCGAGACCGCCGACGTGGCCCTCATGGGCGACGACCTCGCCAAGCTTCCGTACCTGTATTCGCTGTCGCGCCGGAGCCGAAGCGTGATCCGCCAGAACGTCATTGCCTCCATCGCCCTCAAGGCCGTGCTGGCCGTGGGCGTGCCGTTGGGATGGGTGAGTTTGATCCTCGCCGTGGTCGCCGGTGACATGGGGGCGACGCTGGGGGTCACGGGAAACGCGCTGCGTCTGGGGCGGACGCAGCGGTAAACGCTCGTTGAAGGGCGTCGACCATGGACCGCCACCGTTTCAGGTTACCCGCCAGCCCCCACGTCCCCCTCCTCGACTCAATACGACCAGTTCTCATGGGCGAGCGGCGCTCGATTGAGCTCATCGCGTTGGAGGCGCCAGGAGGGCATAAGGGCGTCCATGAGCGCTCTGTTTCTCGTCGCGCAACTCAAGCGCGGCCATGAGGTCGGCCCGGCTCATCTCTCCCGCCAAGGCGAGGAGAAGCCTCCTGACTTCGAGGGTGACTTCGGGGGTGACTTCGGGGGTGACTTCTTGGGTAGTTTCTTGGGTATTGCCCGAGACCGAGGGGTCGTAGGCCCGCGAAAAGGGAAACTCGACCCACACGTCGCGCGTCTCCACCTCGATCCGCGGCTCGGGCGTGCCCGCGCGAAGAGGCGCCGACGCGCGCGCCACCCTTCCCCCGCCGCCCGGCCTCCCACATCATGACCGGATCGCCGTCCATCCCGATCTGGGAGAAGTTCATGATCCGCGCCACCTTCCGTACGCTTCCCGCCACCTGCACAGTCGCGGCGCTCACGCTCTTCACGACGTTCGCCGCCCCGGGTCCCTCGACGGCCCAATCGACGCCCCAATCGACGCCCCAAGCGACGGCGCCAACCGCCGCGCCCTTCTCGATCGCCGACATCATCGGACCGCCTTTCCCGTACGAGCTGGTTTCCGCACACGGAGCGGACCGGATCGCGTGGATCGCGTTCGAGCGCGGTACGCGCAACGTCTACACGGCAACGCCCCCGGACTTCGAGCCGGTCAAGCTGACCGCCTACGACGCGGACGACGGCGTCGACCTGACCGAGCTGCAGATCTCCGACGACGGCGAGACGGTCACGTTCATCCGCGGCCACATGCCCAACGGGGTCGGGTGGATCGCGAACCCGTCGAGCGACCCCCGCGGGGGCGAGCGCGTGGTCTACGCGATGAATACGTCGGGCGGAGCCCCTTGGCGTGTCGCCCACGTGGTGGAGTATCAGCTGGCTCCCGACGGCCGGTCCATCGTCTACGACCACGACGGGCAGATCCACCGCGCCGAAGTGAATCCGGGCGTGCGTTCCGCGGTCGGCCCGGACGATGAACCGCTCTTCCGGGCATGGGGCGAGAACGGGGATCCGGTGTGGTCTCCGGACGGGCGGCGTATCGCGTTCGTGAGCGGTCGTGACGACCACGCCTTCATCGGTGTGTACGACCTCGATCGCCCGGGCGTCACGTACCTCGCGCCCGGCGTGGACCGGGACTCCTCGCCTTCGTGGTCCCCGGATGGTACGCATGTGGCGTTCCTGCGCCGCCCGGGCCTTCCGTTCGGCTCGCACGCAAAGAAGCCGGCCACCGTGCCCGACAGCGCGCTCCCGGCGGGCTTCGAGGAATCGCACTTCAGCGGTGGTCACGACCTCGAGATCTGGACCGCCGACGCGACCACGGGCAAGGGCGCCCGGCTCTGGCACGCCGCGGCGGGCGACTCGGCGTTCAACGCTATGCGGAGCGTCTCCTGGCAGTCGGGCCACATCGTCTTCGAGGCTGAGCCGCACAACTGGCGGCATTGGTATAGCGTGTCGGTCGACCGTCCGCAGGCGGCGGCCACCGAGCTCACCCCGGGCGAAGGCTTCGTCGAGCAAATGGCCTTCTCCAGCGATGGGCGCTTCCTCTACTACTCCGCGAACGTCGGCGACATCGACCGCCGCGACCTGTGGCGCGTGCCCGTGGCGGGCGGCAAGGCCGAGCGTCTCACCCGGGGCGACGGTATCGAGACGTACCCCGCGGTCCTCGCGTCGGGCGACCGGGTCGCGTTGCTCTACGCCGACGCGCACCGGCCCGAGTCCGTGGCCGTAATGCCCGCAACGGGCGGCGAGGCCCGGGTGATCACCACGCTTCCCGACGCCTTCCCCCTAAAGAAGCAGATCACGCCCGAGAACATCACACTCACGGCGGCCGACAGCGTGGAGTTCCACACCGAGATCTTCCTGCCTCCGGACCTGAAGCCGGGCGAGAAGCGCCCGGCGCTGATCTTCATCCACGGCGGGTCACGCCGGCAGATGCTGCTCGGCTACCACTACATGCACTTCTACCACATGGCCTACGCGATGAACCAATACTTCGCGAACAAGGGCTACGTGGTCATGAGCGTGAACTACCGGAGCGGGATCGGCTACGGACGGGACTTCCGCATGGCCCCGGATGTGGGTCGGCGCGGCAACGCCGAGTACCGTGACGTCCTCGCGGCGGGACTGTACCTGAAGGACCGCGCGGACGTGGATCCGGCGCGCGTCGGCATCTGGGGCCTCTCCTACGGAGGGATCCTGACGGCGCAGGCGCTGGCGCGGAATTCGGATGTGTTCGCCGCCGGGGTCGACATCGCGGGCGTGCACCTCTGGGGAGAGTCACTCGATACCGCGAGCGTCAGCTACCAGGCATCGTCAGCCTCCGAGATCGACAAGTGGACGGCGCCGGTACTCCTCATCCAGGGGGATGACGACCGCAACGTCGACTTCTCCCAGACCGTCGGGCTCGTCCAGCTCCTGCGCGCGCACGATGTGCCGTTCGAGTTGATGGTCTATCCGGACGATGTCCACGACTCCCTGCTCTTCCGACACTGGTTGAAGACGTTCGGCGCCACCGACGACTTTTTCGACCGCACGCTGATTCGGCGCGAGAAGATCAACGCCGGGAGTTGAGGGCGGGGCTTTGTCCGAGGAAAGAAAGAGTGAGCACGACGCAGGTCACGCTAGCGTTCCTCGGCGCCCCCGTCTTGTGCGATGTAGTCTCACGTGACTACATTTAAGTATGAAAGCCGTCGGCATACGTGAGTTGAAGGCTCGCCTCAGCCACTATCTCCGCGACGTCCAGGCCGGGGACGTGGTCCTCGTCACTGACCGGGGCCGCGTGGTGGCGGAGTTGCGC
>JBBSOM010000451.1:0-3671 GCA_038259715.1 Longimicrobiales bacterium | reverse complement strand
TGGTAGGTGCCGCACCGGCAGATGTTGAGTTGCATGGCGTCGTCGATCTCGGCATCGCTCGGCTGAGGGTGCTTTACGAGCAGTGCCGAGGCCGCCATGATCTGCCCCGACTGACAGTAACCGCACTGCGGGACACCTTCGGCGATCCAGGCTTTCTGAAGGGCCGTGAGTTCCGGGGCGAGACCCTCAATGGTCGTAAAGGCGTGGCCGTCCGCCATAGACATGCGGGTCTGACACGACCGTACCGGTTCTCCGTCCATGTGGACCGTGCATGCACCGCAGAGATTTTTCCCACAGCCGAACTTCGTGCCCGTCAGGCCGAGGACGTCGCGAAGCACCCAGAGGAGCGGCATTTCGGCCTCTGCGTCGACGTTGCGGTCTTCACCATTGAGGGTGATGGAATACGTGGGCATTGGGTGCCCTCCTGGGCAGGGAGTCCGGTCGGGTCGGCGTGCGGGGGCCCCGGGGGAAGCCGACCGCCGTAGTATTTTAAGGCGATGATTGGCATTTCGCGATGATGGCGTTCGCGAGCCTGAGCCCGACCTCCGACGGCGTCACCCTGCCGCGGTCGGCTGACTCACCGTGAGGAGGAACATACCTCCTCCGTCGGACGACACGCTGTGGCGAATGCCCGCGGGCAACGTCAGGAGCATGCCGGCCTCCATGAGGTGTTCATTGTCCTGCGTCCGGAATCGAATGCTTCCGTCAAGGACGTGAACGCTGATGGGGCCGTCGGCATGATGCTCGAGGATCTCTCCGCCCGGCGCCAACGCCACCAGGGTCACCCGCAGTCCGTTCTCCTTGACCAGCGTGCGCGCGTTCCGGCCATTCCGGGCCAGGAGGTCAGGTTCACGCACGTGGGCGCCCTCTTCGCTCAGGGCGAAGAGAAGGGCGCCCCCCGAGAGAGGGCGATCGATGCTGCTCATGGGCGAACCTCGTTGACTGGAATAATAAACAAGAGAAACAACTTGCCAATGGTGATAATAGTTTCTAGCATTGACTTTCTACGCGCTACCGCGCGCGTCGCAAACCTGGATCTGGATCGGAAGAACATGAATGACATAATGGCGAACGACCTGAGGGAGCGCACCATCGGTGAGGTGGTTGCGGAAGACTACGCCCGGGCCGCGGTCTTCAAGCGCCTTGGAATCGACTTCTGCTGCGGGGGTGACCGCACGGTGGGCGTGGCGTGCGAACAGGCCGACGTGCGGTTCGAGCAGCTCGAGGAGGCGCTGGCCGGAGCCGATCGGAAGGCCGGGAACTGGCCGGACCCTCGGGGCTGGGATCCGGCGTTTCTCGCCAGGTACATCGTCGAAGTTCATCACCGATACGTGCGCGAGACCGCGCCGGTCCTGAAGCAATTCGCGCACAAGGTAGCGCAGGTGCACGGGAGTCTCCGGCCGGAACTCCACCGGATCCGGGATCTCGTGGACGAGTTGACGGAAGAGATGGACCAACACATGGCGGACGAGGAGGAGAACGTGTTCCCGCGGATCGCCGCGTTGGCCGCCGCCCGCGAAGACGGGCAGTCGGATGGCGGTGATGGACTCCAGGACCCGATTGCGAACCTCGAGCACGACCACGATCACGCGGGCGATCTCATGCGTCAGATCCGTGAGTTGAGCGATGGGTACACGCCTCCGGACATGGCGTGCGCCACGTATCGCGCCACCTACGCCAAGCTGTCCGAGTTCGAGGATGACCTGCATCGGCATGTCCACCTGGAGAACAACATCCTGTTTCCGCAGGTCATCGGGCTCTCGGCGGCCCAAGACGCGGGCTGAGATCTCCATGCTGACGGAGGAAGGAGCGAGATCGGCTCTCGGAAGGGTCACGTATCCGGGGCTGAAGAGCGACATCGTCGCGTTGGGGCTGGTGCGGTCGGTCACCGTACGGGACGAGCGCGTGCATGTCTCACTCTCGATCTCCACGGAGCGCCCGGATGTGCCGGACCTGCTGAGGGCTGACATCAGGACGGTGCTGAGAGACGCTGGGGCCGTGCGTTCCGAGGTGCAGATCCTCTCGCCGGAGCGTCGGGCTCGGAACGCCGACCCCTGGGCGGGTCGGCAACGGCTGACCGGGGTGAAACGCGTCATCGCGGTGGGTGCCGGAAAAGGCGGGGTCGGCAAGAGCACCGTGGCCGTCAACCTCGCCCTGGCCCTTCGGGAAGCGGGGCTCCGCATCGGACTCATGGACGCCGACATCTATGGGCCCTCCGTGCCGGTCCTGGTCGGTCTCGAGGACGGTGCGAAGCGGATCCAGGTGACCGGCGAGAAGCACATCCTTCCGCTCGACGCCCTGGGGCTTTCGGTGGTCTCCTTCGGATTCTTCCTCGGGCCGGAGTCGCCGGCGGTCTGGCGGGGACCCATGGTCGGCAAGGCCGTGAAGCAGTTCTCGCAGGGCGTGCGTTGGCCCGACCTGGACGTACTGGTTGTGGATCTTCCACCCGGGACCGGGGACGTGCCGCTCTCCCTGGCGCAGTCCGTCATCGTGGACGGGGCCGTGGTCGTGACGACGCCTCAGCGCCTGGCGGTGCTGGAGGCCGGGAAGGCCATCCAGATGTTCCGGAAGCTCGGGGTGCCCGTTCTGGGCGTCGTGGAGAACATGAGCTACGCCGACTGCGAGTGCGGTCGGCGGTCCCATCCGTTCGGGCGCGGCGGGGGGGAGACGCTGTCGAAGCAGGAGGGCTGCCCGTTGTTGGGTAGTGTGCCCTTCGAGGACGCGACGATGACGGGGGGCGATGCGGGTTCGCCGGCCGTGACCGACCGTCCGGGCGGCGTCACGGCCCAAGCGTTCCGGTCGATTGCCGCGGACGTGATGAAGGCCATGGAGATCGATCCTGATCGAGCTGCATCCGCCCGGGAGGTGGGCGGTTGATCGCCGCTCCCCCTGTCGGCGCGGCCATGAAGGCACCGCCGTTCCAGCTCCCCGGCGAGCACTTCGCGGCGGGCATCGTGTTCCTCGTGGCTGCGGTCGTCGGGCTCGTGTGGACGGCGCCACAACTGTCCGCCGGCGCGTTCCCTGCTCCCGGCGTGATCGGGGTCACGCACCTGTTCACGCTCGGGTGGATCACCACGTCGATCATGGGCGCGCTCTACCAGTTCCTGCCCGTTGCGCTCGGAGAGCCGATACGGTCGGTGCGCGCCGCCCATTTCACGTTCGTCCTCTACGTCCTCGGTGTACCGCTCTTCGTCTTTGGCGTGGTGACCGGCCACCACGCGGCCATGATGGTGGGCGCCGCCACCTTTGGTGTGGGCATCCTGGTGTTCGTCGCGAATGTCGGGTCCACGCTGCACCGCGCACGGCGCCGCGACGTGACGTGGTGGGCATTGGCGGGGGCGTTGGTCTACCTGGTGGTCACGTTGGTTCTCGGGCTCACGCTCGCGGGAAACCTCTGGAAGGGGTACCTCGGTGGGCTCCGCTTCCTGGTGCTCGGCGTGCACCTCCACGTCGCGCTGGCGGGATGGGTCCTTATGGTCATCGTGGGCGTCGCGCAGAAGCTGCTGTCCATGTTCCTTCTGAGTCATGGGGTGGGGGATCGCCTCGCGCGCGCGGCGCTGGTCCTGCTCGCGGCGGGCGCCGCCTGGCTGACGCTTCTGCACCACGTGTTGTCCGGTGCCCTCTGGCGCGGGGCCGCGCTATTGATGGGGGCGGGCCTCGCCTGCTTTCTG
>JBBSOM010000450.1:0-3678 GCA_038259715.1 Longimicrobiales bacterium | reverse complement strand
GCCCAGGTCCACGCCCTGCGCGATCGCCGGGGGCGGCGCCGACCCATCACGCGCCAGAGCGGTATAGAACTGCGCGATCTTGAGGGGCGTCTGGGAGTCGGGGCCCTGGCCTATGGCCAACGAGAGGACCTCCCCCTCCTGCGGCTCGTAGTTCCACGGATCCTTGCGCCAGTAGTCACGGCTGGCCGGAAACTGCCCCTGGCTCTCCTGGGGCAGGTCCACGCCGCAGCGTCGGCTGAAGCCGATGTCGGTGGCGCGCGCCAACATGCGGTCGAGACCGATGCGCAGACCGAGCTGGTAGAAGTAGATGTCGCACGAGTTCCCGATGGCTTCGGTGAGGTTCTGATATCCGTGGCCGCCGTGGTCCCAGCAGTGCCATATCCTCCCCCCGTACGACCAGCCGCCCGTGCACGGGTCGGGCATGTGGTCTTCCGGGGTGATCACGCCCAGGTCCAGGGCAATGGCCGCGGTGGCCAGCTTGAACGTCGATCCCGGAGGGTACAGGCCGAGCACCGCCCGGTTGTACAGGGGCTTCATCGCGTCGGTGCTCAAAGCCTGCCACTCGTCCGACTGGATTCCACCGACGAAGTCGTTGGGGTCGTAAGTGGGCGCCGAGTACATCGCGAGCACGCCTCCGTCGGCCGGGTCGATGGCCACGACCGCGCCCGCCATGGAGTCCGGAAAGATCTTCTGGATCCACTCCTGCAGGTCCATGTCGATGTTCAGGTGGAGGTCCTCGCCCGGCTCGGCCGGATCGGACGTCACGCCTGCGAAGTCGCCCACGATGCGACCGCGCGCGTCCACCTCGACATAGCGGATCCCCTGGTGGCCCTGGAGCCGGCCCTCGTACTCCCGTTCGATACCCGCCTTTCCCACCACCATGCCCGGCTCGTAGATCGACTTCGGGAAATCACTGGAGCCCAGTTCGTCGGCCGTGACCTCCCCGACGTAGCCGAGCACGTGAGCGGCGGACGACCCCGCCAGATAGCGCCGCCGCGGACGCATCTCGATGTAGACGTCCGGAAACTCGGTCCGCCGCTCCTCGAGCGCGCTGACCACATCGAAATTCGCGTCCGCGTCCACGACCAATTCCCGGCCGTAGCGCCGCAACTCGCCCACCAGGCGGTCGATGCGCTCGGGCGACAGGTCCATGTAGCGGCTCATGCGTTCGAGCGTGGACCGGATCGAGTCGGGCCGGCCCGGCAGAAGCGTGATGGCGTAACCCGGCACGTTGTCCGCCAGGATCCGGCCGTTCCGGTCGTAGATGGTGCCCCGAGGCGCCGGCACGGGGAGCTGACGCAGTCGGTTGGATTCCGCCTTCAGCGCCCACTTGGAGGAGCCGAGCACCTGGATGCGAAAAAACGCCGCGCCGAGCAGGCCCATGAAGATCGCTACGATCACATAGGCGCCCTGCGCCCTCACGCGCCTGCGATGGGGATGGTGGATCTTCATCTTGGAGCTTCACGCCACAGTCCGGTCAGCGCCATCACCAGGATTCCGGTGGCCGCCGCGTATACACCGCCCAGAAGGCCCTGTGCGACCACCTGCTCCAGGAAAGGCTGACGGAGGGTCTCCCCGACGACCACCCAATGCAGCACGTCCCGCAGAAATTTGCCGACCACGAAGTAGGACACCAGAAACACCATGGAGTCCCCGACGAAGAGATCGCGGGTAGCGGCGCCAGCCGCACCGATCACCGTCATGGCCAGGGCGTTCGCCCCGAACGACAGGACGCTGAGCGCGTCCTCCAGCAGACCGAAGATCAGCCCGGTGCCCGCCGCGGTCCCCACGCCCACCTCGCGCGCGATCAACAGGAGCGCCACCGTAAGCAGATCGGGCGCGCCGTTGCCGAACCCGAGGCCGACATGGAGCAGGAAGTGCAGCAGGAAGAGGACGATCGCCACAACCCAAACGCGGGGGCGCGACTTCACTTTCCACCCCTCGGGACCGTGTCACGCGCGGGTCCATGCACCCGGGCACGCAAGGCGGCGAGGCTGTCCGTGAGCACTCGGACGCTATCGGCCAGGGAGCGTTCGTTGAGAATGTCCTGGTCCCGGGACATCACGGAGTCAGGTGGCCACGCCGCGGACAGGTCGGTGACCCCTTCCCCCACGGCCACGAGCACATGGGTCACCGACGCCGGGTGGATCATGGGCCGGAGCCAGTAGCTCTTCAGCCACCGCCCTTCCACCTCGGCCACCCCGTCCACGGTGCCGATGGGGATCCCGCGCGGGAAAATCCCTCCGAGGCCGGACGTGAGCACGGCTACGCCGTTCGGCACGGACTCGTAGTAAGCGGTTCCGTTCAGCACCAGCCGATCGAGTTCACGGGAGTCGCCCCGCCGCGTTTCGACCATGCCGAACGCGGTCCCGTCCGCCAGCATCGCGCTGGCTCGGAAATCCGGATGCGTCCAATCCATTCCGACCGACGACTCGGGCCGGACTTCCCGGATCACACCGACCAGCCCGTGGAGATCCACCACGGGCGCGCCCTCGCGGACGCCGTCCCGGGCCCCGATATCGACGTAGAAGGTGCTCTCCGAGCCAGGGGTGCGGGCCCGCAGCACCGTCGCCGGCCGGAATGCCGGACCCAAGCGGTCACGGAGGCCGAGCATGTCCCGAAGCGTCCGATTTTCGTCGGACACGGCCCGTTGGGTCGCCAGCAGAGCTGTGAGGGAGTCCATCTGCGCCTGCATGACGTCCACCGCGCGCGCCCGCAGCCGGGCCCGCGTCACGCGATCCTGGGTGGCGAGAAAGGGGCGCAACAGGGTGGCGCGGAACGCCCACGCGGTGCTCTCCTTCGCCGAGTCCGGCAGGTAGAGCGCCGTGAGCGCGACCAACAGGAAGGCCACCGCGAGAACGACCTGGCGTCGGCCGGTGGTGTCTTCAGGCTCGGGGGCGTAGGGAGGCACGGCCCTCTACCGCGCGACTATTGGACGAGGACGGAGCGATACTTCTGCATGTCGTCGAGGATCCGGCCCGCACCCCGCACAACGCACGTGAGAGGCTCTTCGTCCACATGGATCGGAAGGTTGGTCTCGTGCTGAAGCAGCCGGTCGAGTCCCCTGATCAGGGCCCCGCCGCCGGTCATGACGATACCCCGGTCGACGATGTCCGAAGAGAGTTCGGGAGGCGTGATCTCCAGCGCGCGCCGCACGGCCTCCACAATGGCTTGAATCGGCTCCTGGATGCACTCCCGGATCTCCTGGGAGTGGACGGTCACGGTTTTCGGTATCCCGCTGACCAGGTCCCGTCCCTTCACATCCATCTGGCGCTCTTCGCCGAAGTCGAAGGCCGACCCGACCTGGATCTTGATGGCCTCGGCTGTGGGCTCGCCGATGAGGAGGTTGTAGTTCTTGCGCAGGAACGTGACGATAGCCGTATCCAACTCGTCCCCGCCCACCCGGATGGACGTGTTCGAAACGATGCCGGAGAGCGCGATGACGGCGATCTCCGTGGTTCCCCCCCCGATGTCGATGACCATGTTGCCGGTGGGCGTCTCGACGGGCAGACCGACGCCGATCGCCGCGGCCATCGGCTCGTCCACCATGTACACGGCTTTGGCGCCGGCGGCGATCGCCGAGGAGCGCACGGCGCGCCGCTCCAGTTCGGTGATGCCGGACGGTACACCGACCACCACGCGGGGTTTGATGCGGAAGACGCGCTTGGCCGTGACGTG
>JBBSOM010000449.1:0-3682 GCA_038259715.1 Longimicrobiales bacterium | reverse complement strand
TGTAGCGCTCGCGCCGTTCGGCGGGGACAGGGACGACCTCGGAGAGCCCGCTGGGGAGGGGCAGCGCGACGACCTTCCCCTCCGTCCCGCGGTCCCTGAGCGCGGCACGGAGGATGCGCTCATCCTCGAGGGCCTCGGCTTGCCGGATCAGGGCGACGTGGCGCTCGTTACGCTCGTGTCGCGCGCGCCGCTCCCGGATCAGCCTGGCGTGCGTGGCCAGGTGCGGTGCGCGCGCTTCCCGGGGCATTCGGGCGAGCTGGGCCACCAGGGCCCGACAATCGACCGCGTTGCATACGAGGCGGCCTTGTCTGGCGCCCATCATCGCCTCGGCGCGTCCGATCTCCCGACCGCACACCTCGCACACTGGAGCGCCCTCGTTCATCGGGTGCTTCAGCCCCTCCGGGGCTTCACCGGGTAGGGGTAGACCGGCAGATCCTCCAGGCACCACTTCACGAAGTCGCGCAGGTCGTTATTGGCGTTGGCCAGGTCCGGCTTGCGCAGGTACATCATGTGTCCGCTTTCGTAGAGCCGGAACCGGAACCGGTCGGCCAGTTCCCCGTGGGGCTGGATGTGGGAAATCGTATACTCGGCGCTGTAGTAGTCCGTCGCCGCGTCGAAGTAGCCACCCTGGATGAGCACCTTCATGTACGGGTTCTGACGCATCGCGTCGCCCAGCATGTCGGCCACGCTGACGTCGTCCTGTTTCCAGGGGCGGACCGGTCCCCAGATGTTGTACGGAACGTCGGTCTGGTAGTCGAGTTCCCGGCGGAAGTACTGATCCACGGCGTCGCGGAAGGGGCCGTTCCAGTTCGCCATCGCCGGATCGAAGTCGGGGTTTTCTCCTGCCGCGTCCTGGTTGATTCCCGTGTAGCGGCTGTCGAGGCGGCCTATGGTCAGACGCTGACCTCGCAGGAGTTCCTTCCAGAAGCGGCTGGCGTCGATGCGCAGGTTCGCGTCCTGCACGTATTCGGGCGTGAGTCCGGTGAAGCGGGCCACCCGCTCGGTGATGTCGCGACGGGCGGCGTCATCCAGCCGGTCGCCCATGATGAGCGCGTGCAGGTAGTCGCCCACCGCGAACGCCTCGGCCTCGTCGAGCACGTCGCGCAGCGGCCGACCCTGGAGGTCCGCGGGAAGCTGTTTGTGGTACCAGGCGGCCGCGGTCTTCTGCGGGAGGCTCGTCGCGTACGAAACGTCGGGGCCGCGGTCGAGGCCCAGGTTGGTCATCGACACCAGGATCACGCCATTCACATAGATCTGGTGCTGGCTGAGCAGGTACCCCGCAAGGCCGGATGCCCGCGTGGTGCCGTAGCTCTCACCGATCACGAACTTCGGCGACTGCACGCGCTGCTTCCGGAGCAGGAACAGGCGGACGAACTCGGCCATCGCCGAGATGTCGGACATCGTACCGTGATACTTGTGGGCGTCCTCTCCTTCGACCATGCGGCTGAATCCGGTGGCCACCGGGTCAATGTAGACGATGTCGGCCACGTCGAGGATCGAGTGGGGGTTGTCCTCCAGGCCGACCGGCGGCCGCTTGGCGAAGCCTTCCTCGTCGTACGCCACCCGTCGCGGGCCGGTGTATCCCATGTGCATCCATACGGACGCGGTGCCTGGACCCCCGTTGAAGCTGATGAAGAGCGGCCGCCGGCCCAGGTCCTGCACGCCGTCCCGCGTATAGTAGACGTAGAACATGCGGGCCATGGTTTTGCCGTCCTCGCGTAGGGGCAGGGTCCCGGCCTCCGCGGTATATCGGACCTCCTGGCCCTCGATCTGCACGGTGTGATGCGTCACCACCGCGGAGTCCGGCAACAGCGCGAGCTCCTGGGCGCGGGCCGGGTGGGCCGACCCGAGGGTAGCGAGTGCGAGGAGGAGGAAGGCCAAGGGACAACCGCGACCGTGTGCGTTCTTCATATCGACGTTTCTCCCGATGGGTGGCCGACGTGGATCCGACGCGCGCGTATCCGTCCGGATGCCGGAGCATGTGGTCGAGCGCCCCGTGGCGCAATCGGAAGGGGATCCGACAGAAGGGGATCCGCCAGGTGGGGGTCCGACAGGGGCCATGAGCAGGCGAGGGCAACGCGAGCGCGCGGCCGCGATGCGTTGCCGAACTCCGGTCGTGCGCGCAGATTCGCTTCCCCGCGCAGTCCGAACCCTCGGAGGATCGTCCGATGTCCCGTCGTCCCATATTCGCCACCTTCCTGTTCTTTTTCGTCATGACCGGCTCCCTCGCCGCGCAATCAGGTGCCACGCAGTCGGGCTCGAAGGCGCGCGCGGGACAGAAGCCGGTGTGGCCCGACGAAGGCGCCGCGGTGTGGGCGCCACGGCCCACCGAAGACGCCATCACCGCGAATGACCTGCGGACGCGCCTGTACGGCTTCGCCGATGACTCCCTCCAGGGGCGGCGCATTGGGGAAGTGGGCAACTTCAAGGGCACCGCGTACATCGGGGGTGAATTCGAACGGCTGGGTCTCCATCCCGCGGGTGAAGACGGCACGTTCTTCCAGGACATGCCGTACGGCCCCATCGCCTTCGACAGCGCGGCCTCACGTCTGCGCATCGGTGGCAAGGCGGTGGTGGCGGGGCGCGATTGGGTCCCGGTCGCGCCGTCCGCGTTCAACGGTCTGGGTGACGGGGCGGTCCTGACCGACTTGCCGACCGTTTTCGCCGGCACGTGGGGCGAAAGCACCACGCTCGATCCCGAGGTGTTCCGCGGCAAGGTCGCCGTCTTTGTAGGAGGTCCTACGGCCGGCGGAGGCTTCCGAGGTGGTTCAGGGGCTGCGACGCTCCCGCGTTGCGACATGGTGCCGAACCGGTTCGGCGCCGAGGCCGCCGTGGTGGCCGACACAATGAATGGTGGCCGCAACCGCCGATCGCGGGGGGCCATCGCGCCGCCCGACACCCGTGCCAGGGACGCGGGCGCCATCGCGATCCTGTTCGTGGATCTAGACGACGATTCTGCCAGAGCGACGTCCGCGTTCGCCGCTCGGAACACCATGCAGCCGGAGCGGTCCCCGGCGGGCGTTCCGGCCGGTGCATCGATCACGGGCGCGGTCGCGGAACGCCTCTTCGGTCATCCCCTCGAGGAACTCACCGTCGGTGCGGCCGGGAATAGGGTGTCGGGCGGGTGGAGCTATGCGTGGCACGCCTCGGAGTGGCCCGCCCGCAACGTGATTGCCATTCTGCCGGGATCCGACCCGTTGCGCGCCGGAGAGTATGTTCTGGTCAGCGCCCACAACGACCACGTCGGCATCAACCGCACGGTGTTCGACCACGACTCCCTGCGCGCCGTGAACATGGTCACGCGCCGGCAGGGGGCGAACGATCCGTCGTGCATCCCCACGGCCGACCAGCAACGGCGCATCGACTCGCTGATCGCTCACGCGCGAAGCATCCGGGCGCCGCGGAAGGACTCGATCATGAACGGCGCCGACGACGACGGCTCGGGCACGGTCATCCTGTTGGAGATCGCGGAGAAGTTCGCCAAGGAGCACCCGGCCCGTTCGATCATCTTCGTGTCCCACGAAGGTGAAGAGGCGGGCCTCCTCGGGTCCCGATGGTTCACCGACCATCCGACCATCCCCCTCGACTCCGTCGTGGGGGCGTTCAACATGGACATGGACGCCAAGGGGCACGTGGATCAGGTGAGGTTCGGCGGGCCCCCCTCCATCCAGATTCTCGGCGC
>JBBSOM010000448.1:0-3691 GCA_038259715.1 Longimicrobiales bacterium | reverse complement strand
GTCCATGTCGCCCAGTCGGTCCCTGGAGATGTAGAGCACGCCCACACCCAGCGGTGCGCCGATCCACTTGTGCAGGTTGAAGCCGATGAACGGAGCCTTCAGGTCGGGTGCGGAAAACGCCATCTGTCCGAAGGAATGGGCCGCGTCGACGATGACGTCGGCTCCGTGCGAGCGCGCGAGGTCCGAGATCTCGGCGACCGGAATCACCAGCCCGCTCCGGTGGCTCAGGTGGGTGAGCAGGACCAGGCGCACGGGGGGGTTCGCCTCGAGCGCCGCCGCGTATGCGTCCATCACGCCCTGGTGCGTGGCGGGTTCGGGCATCGCGAACGTGACCACGTCGACCCCGCGCCGGTCGGGCAGCCAGTCCATGGCGCTCTGCATGCTGTCGTAGTCGGAGTCCGCGTAGAGGACGGCATCTCCGGCGCGCAGCCGGTTGTAGTTCCCGATGGCCGCCTGGAGCGCTTCGGTGGCGTTCCGGGTGAAGACGATCTCGTCCGCGTCGACCCCGAGCGCCTGCGCCGTTCTGCGTCGCACTTCGTCCTCGTCCGGGCCGAACTCCCGCCGCGCGTAGAAGGAGTTACGCCGGTTCACCCTCTCGGTCAGGCGTTCGTAGGACGAGAGAACGGAGCGGGGCATCATCCCCCAGTTGCCGTTCTCGAGCTGGATCACGTCATCGAGCACGTCGTAGTTGGCCGCGACATCCGTCCAGTAGGCTCGATCCGAGGCCAGTTTTTCCGGGGTGGTGCCCGCGGGCGGCGTTACGTCGGGTAGCGCGACGTGGGTCCCGCCCGCGGCAGCTTTCCCCTCGTCGCATCCGACCAGGGAGGCGAGCGCGGCGGCGCTGCCCGCGCCGAGAAAGTCACGACGTGACCAACGCGGGATGCTCATGGGAAGTCCTGGTGGGGAGGAGCGGGTGATCGGATCGGCGATGCGCGGCCGCCGGAGTCCTCATGGCTTGTCGGAGCCCCGGACGAGGAGCACCGGTATGCTCGTCCGGTGACGTACGGACCAGACGACCGTGCCGTAAAGTACGTCCTTGACCAGACCGTGGCCGTGGGTGGCCATGGCGATGAGGTCGCACCTCTCTCGCTCGGCGGCTTCGACGATCTCCTTGCCCGGATCGCCCCCGGCCAGCACGGCCCCCGCCTGCAGGCCGTCGGCGCGGAGACTCCGAACGACCTCGTCGAGGTATTCGCGATCGTTGCGCATCTCCTCGCTCTCGCGGAGGGCGAGCCGGTCGGCCATGCGCGCGGCCCACCCATCGGCAACGTGGATGAGCACGAGCTCGGAGCCGCACAGATGCGCGAGTTTGCGCACATGGTCCAGTACGGCCGTGTCGTATGGACCGTTCTCGAGGGGAACGAGGATCCGCTTGTAAAGGCTCATCCGCCCACTCCGGTGAAGATCAGGACGAGCAACCACACGTTCAACGCCGCGATGGACCACGCGACCGTCCACGAAAGCCACTTCAGCGGCCGTGAGTTCGCGAACTCTCCCATCTTGGCGCGGTCGGATGTGAACTTCACCAGCGGAAACACGGCGAAGGAGAGCTGGAGGCTCAGGATCACCTGGCTGAGGATGAGCAACTCGGCGGTGCCCTTCTCACCCGCTACGATCGCTACGATCCCGGCGGGGATGATCGCGAGACCTCGCGTGATGAGCCGGCGCACCCACGGCCGCAACCGGATGTCGAGAAAGCCTTCCATGGTGATCTGGCCGGCCAGCGTGCCGGTCAGCGTCGAATTCTGCCCGGACGCCAGCAGGGCCAGCGCGAACATCGTGCTCGCGCCGGCGGCCCCGAGAAGCGGGGTGAGCAGCTTGTACGCGTCCTGGATCTCGGCCACGTCGGTATGTCCTGTCCTGTGGAAGGTCGCCGCCGCCACCACCAGAATCGCGCCGTTGATGAAGAGCGCCAGCATGAGAGCGATCGTCGAGTCCGCGAACGCGTACCGCACCGCCTCTCGCTTTCCCGCCGGGGTCTGTTCGTACCTGCGGGTCTGCACGATCGAGGAGTGGAGGTACAGATTGTGGGGCATGACGGTGGCGCCGAGGATGCCGATCGCAATGTACAGCATCTCCCGATTCCGGGCGATTTCAGGAGACGGTATCAAGCCGCTCAGGATGCCCACCGGGTCCGGGCGGGAGATCAGGATCTCGAACAGGAAGCATAGCGCGATGGTGGCGATCAACGTGACCACCACGGCCTCCAGATAGCGAAAGCCCTTGTTCTGGAGAATGAGGACCACGAGCACGTCCAAAGCGGTGATCACCACGCCTACGGCCAGCGGGATGTCGAAGAGCAGGTTGAGCGCGATCGCCGAGCCGATGACTTCGGCCAGATCACATGCCGCGATCGCGATCTCGCACAGCACCCAGTGCATGAGGACGGCGGGTCTCGAGTAACTGTCGCGCACGGCCTGCGCCAGGTCCCGTCCGGTCGCGATACCCAGCTTCGACGCCAGCCCTTGCAGCAGGATCGCCATCAGGTTCGACACCATGATGACGCTGAGCAGCGTGTACCCGAAAGCCGAGCCCCCGGCGAGGCTCGTGGCCCAGTTGCCCGGATCCATGTAGCCCACGGCCACCAGATATCCGGGTCCGGCGAAGGCGGCGAGCTTCCTCCACCAGGGCCCCGAGCGGACCGGGATGGTTCGATACACCTCCGAGAGGCTGGGCGCGGTGCGTGTGCGTCGCCACGCGCCCGGTGTATCCTGGTGTCCGGACGGCGTCTCCGGCTCGGGTTCCACTCGGCCCTTTGCCATCGGGGTGGGCCCTCTTCCTGCCGTTACATGCCTGACGCCGATTTGGCGTCGTTTCGGCAGGAAGTTATTTAGGCTGTCCTAATTTTGCAATCGGACGCCCTCAGACGGTCGCGAGTTTGCGTGGGCTGACCGTCTCGAACGTTCCGCCCGGTGTCCACTGCGTGACGAAGCCGGTCACGGCAGACGCCGCCACGGAGTACGGAGACGCCAGGTACAGATTGCCGGGTCCCGAGCGGCCCGGGAAGTTCCGGTTCTGGCTGGAGATCGAGATCTCGTCGGGAGACGCGGTTACGCCTGGCCCCGCGTTGATGCACGCGCCGCAGCCCGGTTCGATGAACTCGGCTCCGATGCGCTCGAACAGGTCGAGATGCCCCTTCGTTCGGCAGTATTCACGCACTTCGATGGAGCCGCACTGGATGTAGCAGCGCACGTCCGGATGGACCTTGAGCCCTTGCGCCTCCGCTTCCGCGAAGACGCGCGCGTACATGTCCATGTCGTCCTTCTTGCCTGCCGTGCATGACCCCGCGTACGCGATGTCGATGCGGATGTGGTCGGCCTCGAGCTGTTCGAGGAAGACGCCATTGCCGGGGTCGTTGGGGAGCGCCGCCATCGGCTTGATCCGGGACGCGTCGATCTCGATGACCTTCACGTACTCGGCGTCGGGATCGGACTGCATGCCTACGATGAGCGATTCGGCGCGGGCGCGGTCCATGCCGCGTTCGTTCATGAGGAAGTCCACGGCCTTCGCGTCCGCCGCGATGATGCCCGTGAAGGCGCCCACCTCGGCCGCCATGTTCGTCATCGTGGCGCGCTCGTCCACGCTGAGCGCCTCCACCGCCGGCCCGGCGTACTCGATGACCTGGCCGATCGCGTTCCCGTCCTTGATGTACGGGTGGCGCAGGATCTCGAGCATGTAGTCCTTGGCGGTG
>JBBSOM010000447.1:0-3705 GCA_038259715.1 Longimicrobiales bacterium | reverse complement strand
CTGCTCTACTCCCGATTCCTGACGATGGTGCTCCACGACCTGGGCTTCATCGACTTCGAGGAGCCCTTCACGCGCTTCCGCGCGCACGGCCTGATCATCGCCGAAGGCGCGAAGATGTCGAAGAGCAAAGGCAACGTGATCGTCCCGGACCCGATCATCGAGGAATACGGCGCCGACACGTTCCGCACGTACCTGATGTTCCTGGGGCCGTTCGAGAGCGGGGGAGACTACCGTGCGGAGGGTATCCAGGGGCCGTACGGCTTCCTGCACCGCCTCTGGGACACGGTCGTGGGCGCCGGTGACGGCGCGCCCGACCCGGACGTCGAGCGTAAGCTGCACCAGACCATCAAACAGGTCACGCATCAGCTCGCGGAACTACAATACAACACCTCCATCGCCGCCATGATGGAGTACCTGAACGTGCTGCGATCCGGTGGCCGTCGGGCCGCCCGCGCCGAAGTCGAACCGCTCGTCGTGCTCGTCGCACCGTTCGCGCCGCACCTGGCCGAAGAACTGTGGCAGCGTCTGGGTCACGAACCGAGCGTATTCGATGGGGGCCAATGGCCCTGCTACGACGAAGCCAAGACCGTCGAAGCGAGCATCAACATCGCGGTTCAGGTGAACGGGAGGCTGCGCGGTACGTTGGTTGTGGAGAAGGACGCGGCAGAGGCCGACGTAGTGGCCGCGGCCCGCGGGGAAGAGAACGTGGCGCGCCATCTGGAGGGCGTCACTGAACGGAAGGTCGTCTTTGTGAAGGACCGTCTCGTCAACTTCGTGGTGTCATGAACGATCTTCAACGGCTGGCCATCGACGCTATCCGCGTCCTCTCCATGGACGCGGTGCAGAAGGCGAACTCCGGACATCCAGGCACACCGATGGGCCTCGCGCCGATCGGCTATGTGCTCTTCCACCGACACCTCCGTCACAACCCGCACAATCCCGCGTGGCCGGACCGGGATCGCTTCGTGCTGTCCGCAGGCCATGCGTCTATGCTGCTCTATTCGATGCTCCACCTGAGTGGGTACGACGTCACGGACGAGGACATCCGGCAATTCCGCCAGTGGGGCTCGCGCACACCCGGCCACCCGGAGTACGGCCACACGCCCGGCGTGGAGTGTACGACCGGCCCGCTCGGTCAGGGTGTGGGGATGTCGGTCGGCATGGCACTCGCCGAGCGTTGGATGGCGACGCGGTACAATCGCCCCGGTCATGAAATCGTCGACCACTTCACGTACGCGATATGCTCGGACGGCGACCTCATGGAGGGCATCAGTCATGAGGCCGCTGCGCTGGCGGGACGTCAGAAGCTCGGCAAGCTGACCTGGGTCTGGGACGACAACCACATCACCATCGAGGGCGGCACAGAACTGGCTACCCTCACCGATCAGGCGAAGCGCTTCGAGGGGTACGGCTGGCAAATCGTCCATGTGCACGACGGCAACGACCTCGAGGCCATGGACCTGGCGCTCGAGCAGGCCGAAGCTGAGACCGCTCGCCCTACGTTCATCGTGCTACGCACGACCATCGGGTACGGCAGCCCCCACAAGGCAGGCACCTCGGCGGCACACGGCTCCCCGCTCGGCCAGGACGAGGTCCTCGCCACCAAGAAGGCACTCGGGTACCCGTCGCTCGAACCGTTCTGGGTGGATCCAGGAGCCGTCGAGCACTGGCGCGAGTGCATCCGGAAGGGCGAGCGACTCGAGGAGGCGTGGAAGGCGCGCTATCAGGTGTACCGCGCCGAGCACCCCGACCTCGCCGACGACTTCGAACGCGCCATCGCCGGGCAGCTCCCCGCAGACTGGGACGCGGACATCCCGGACCTGTCGGCGCCCGAGAAGGAGGACGCCACCCGCAACTGGTCGGGCAAGGTCATTCAGGGTCTGGCGAAACGCATGCCGAACCTCGTCGCAGGCGCCGCCGACCTGGCCCCCTCGACCAAGACCGACATCAAAGGCGCCGACAGTCTGTTCCCGGCGACGCCCGCAGGCCGCATCATGCACTACGGCATCCGCGAGCACGCGATGGGCGCGATCATGAACGGGATGTCCCTGCACGGCGGCCTCCGTCCGTTCGGCGGCACCTTCCTGATCTTCTCGGACTATATGCGGCCGGCGGTCCGCCTCGCGGCGCTCATGAGCAGGCCGGTCATCTACGTCTACACGCACGACTCGATCGGTCTCGGGGAGGATGGCCCCACGCATCAGCCGATCGAGCACCTGGCCGCCCTGCGCGCGATTCCCAACCTGCTCGACCTCCGTCCGGGCGACGCCGCAGAGACCGAGATGGCATGGCGCGTCGCCGTGGAGCGCGGCGACGGCCCATCGTTCATGGCCCTGTCCCGTCAGAGCGTGCCCGTCCTCGACCGCGGCGAAGGCAAGCTCGCGTCCGCGGAAGGCCTCCGCCTGGGCGGCTACGTGCTGGCCGAAGCGTCCGGCGGGGAGCCGCGTGTGATTCTCCTCGCGACGGGCACCGAACTGTCCCTCGCGGTCACCGCGCGCGAACGACTCGAAGCCGACGGCGTGCCGACCCGGGTAGTCAGCCTTCCGAGTTGGTACCTCTTCTCTCAGCAGGGCGTGGCCTACCGCGATAGCGTTCTGCCACCCATGGTGACCGCGCGCGTCTCGATCGAGGCCGCGTGCACGTTCGGGTGGGAGCGTTGGGTGGGAAGTGGGGGGCGCGCGATCGGGCTCGACCACTTCGGCGCCTCCGCGCCGGAGGAGGTGCTCTACGAAAAATTCGGGGTCACGGTCGACGCAATGGTCGGAGCGGCAACGCAGTTGCTCGGCTGAGGCGTATGAGTGGAGAGCGCGCCGGCCTGCCGGCCGCTCGCGCCACGACCCTCAGGCGACCCGGCGACGCAGTGCGAGCGGAAGCGGCGGCACGCGCGTGACCGGTTGCCGGCGGCGACGGCGCCGCACGACCGGCCGGTCATACTTCGTCTCGGCGCGACACCCGGCATGGCGCGCCCACTTCTTCCAGGTCTCCCCGTGACCGTGGTTGCCGTCGAACATGTAGTCGGCGATGTGCGCCATCTCGTGAAGTAGCGTGTCCATCCTCTCGGCGCCGTTCCCTTCGAGCAGGAGGTCGGCGTTCAGCGCGACTTCGACCACGTACCGACCGCGCCGCCGGTCCCTGCCGGGGATCATGTGTCCGAGCGAGGCGCTCATGCGATTGCTCAAGCGCACGGGCACGTCCTCCGGCAGAAGTCCGTCGAAGCGCGTCTTGTTCAGATAGCGGTATAGGGAGCGCAGGTATCCGCGCTGCGCCGGCGTCGCGGCGCAGTGCGTGATCTCCACGTCGTCACCGCAACGCAGCGCCGCGTTGCGCATACGCTGGGCGTGCGAGGTCCGCACCGCCTCGAGAACGGGCGTCAGACCGGGCCACGACTGAATCCGTTCGGTTGCCGCGCGCACCGCCGCCGTACGCCGACCGCGCCCGGAGGCGATGGTCGCGAACGCATCCAGGATCGAAGGGGGCGAGCGACGGTAGGCGACGTGCAAGTTGAGCACCGTCCCGTTCTGGGTGAGCGACCAGATCGTGCTTCGATTGGCGCGAAAATTGACCTTCCCGAGCCCTCGGGCTCCTCGGCCCTTCAACTCTCGAAGTGTGTCTTCAGCGGAACGCGCGCGCCTGGTTTCCTCGCTCGAACGGTCGGTGGCCGGCGGCGGACGACCCGTCAATGATGGGGACAGATACCGCCCTTCG
>JBBSOM010000446.1:0-3707 GCA_038259715.1 Longimicrobiales bacterium | reverse complement strand
GCGGTTGGTGTACGGTGCGGAGGAGATCGAGGCCATGCGCGACGCCAAGCGCGTCTTCGATCCTCCGGGGCTCTTCAACCCCGGGAAGGTTCTTCCCGATCGCGAGCCGACACCCCTCGCGCTACCCGTCGACGCGGGCACCCCATGACGACGCCGTGGCAACCCGCGCGAGTGGTCGCGCCGGCGTCCGCCGAAGAGGTGTGTGAAGTTCTCGCCGACGCGGAGGCCGAGGGCCTCGCCGTCGTACCCGTCGGAGGCGGTTCGGACCCGGGGTGCGTGCCTCCCGCACGACCGTGGATCGCGCTGTCCACGCGGGCCCTGGCGGAGGTCGAGGACTACGAGCCGGCGGACCTAACGATCACCGCGGGCGCCGGAGTCGTGCTGGGTGACCTGGACCGGGTGCTGGGGGCTCAACGCCAGTGGCTCCCGTCGGATCCGCCCCATGCCGTGCGACGCACGCTCGGGGGTTTGGTCGCCAGCGGAGCCGTCGGACCGCTGGGCCTGACGTACGGCGCCCCGCGTGATCACGTCCTCGGCCTCACGCTGGTCACGGGGGATGGGCGGATTCTCCGCCTGGGGGGGCGGGTCATGAAGAACGTGGCCGGCTTCGACCTCGTGAAGCTCGTGGTGGGCAGCCGCGGAACGCTGGGGGTGGTGGTCTCGGCCACCGTTCGGCTCTTTCCCCGTCCGGAGGAGGACCGCCTGCTGGTGGTCCGCGCGGACCATCCGGCTGCTTTGGTGCCGGTGGCTCGCCGGGTCGCGATGTCGGCCGTGGTGCCCGCGTCGGCGGTCCTGGTGGCTCCGGTCCCGGAGACCCTGGGGGACGGAGGCACGAGCGCGCTGGTCGTGCGTCTGCACGGTGCCCGCGCCGCGGTGCAGGCCGACGAGGAGCGCCTCCGGCGGGAATTGGCCGCCGAGATCGGGCGCATACCGGGCGCCGCCTCTCCCGGGATCGCCCAAGCCTTGGCCGACCATGCCTCGGCCGGCGAAGTCAGGGTACGCGTAACGGCGTTGCCGGCGGCTCTGGGAACGGTACTCTCGGCAGTAGCCGACGCGCTTGGGGCCGCAGTGGTGGTGGCCGACGTCCTCTCGGGGCGCGTGCGGGCGGAGGTGGTGAACGCCGAGGAGGTGGACGCGGGCGCGCTGGGAACCCTGCGCCAGCGGGTCGAGGCTCTCGGCGGAAGCATGACGCTCGAGCGCGCGCCGACCCACGTGGTCGCGGCAGCGGGCGCTTTCGGAGACCGAGGCGCCCAGGGATCCTTCATGCACGACCTCCGCGCTCGCTTCGATCCGCGAGGGTTGTTGTCTCCAGGGATGTTCGTCTCGTGACGCACGACAACTCCGTGCAGGACCTCTTCGAGGTCCGCAGCCCCCTCGACGGTTCGGTCGTCGTCGAGCTTCCCGTCCAGGACGCGGGCTCGGTCCGGGACGCGGTCGCGGGTGCTCGCAGCGCCCAGGCCGGGTGGGTGGCCTTGTCTCCGAGCGTCCGCGCGCGGAATCTCCGACGTCTGGCCGATGGGCTTCGCCAGCACGCGGACGACATCGCGGGACGGATACGCGCCGAAACCGGGAAGCCCGAGGCCGAAGCGCTGACCGAGGTGCTGGTCTCGATCGAGTTGCTGCGCCTCTACGCCGCGAAGGCTCCGCGTCACCTGCGCGCCCGTCGAGTCAACACCGGATGGTTGGTCGGGAAGTCAGCGTGGACGGAGCGGGAGCCCTACGGCGTGATCGGCGCGATCACCCCGTGGACCTACCCCTTCATTCTGGCGATGGACTGCGTGTCTCCCGCGCTGGCAGCCGGCAACGGCGTGGTCATCAAGCCCTCGGAGCTCACGCCCTGGACCACGCTGCTGATTCCCGGACTGTGTGAGGAGGCCGGCATCCCCGAGGGGCTCGTCCGGGTCGTGACCGGAGACGGCTCGACCGGTGCGGAGCTGGTCTCCGCCGGCGTGGACCGGGTCGTGTTCACGGGAAGCACCGCGACGGGCCGGAAGATCATGACGGCCGCGGCGGCCGCGGCGGCAGGACCGACGCCCGTGACGTTGGAACTGGGTGGAAAGGATGCGGCCCTCGTGCTCGAAGATGCCGACTTGGAGCGGACGGCGCGCGGCATCGTCTTCGGCGCCTTCTTCAACGCCGGTCAAACGTGCATTTCGGTGGAGCGCGTCTACGTGGTGCGGGCGGTGTACGACGATCTGGCAGAGCGGGTCACCGCGCTGGCGAGTACACTGCGCACCGGAGGAGGCGACGATGTGGATATCGGGCCGATGGTCAGCGTTGCGCAGCGGGACATCGTAGAGGAGCACGTCCGCGACGCCCTTTCCCGTGGCGCTAGGGTGCTCACGGGTGGACGGCCCGAACCGGCTCCCTCTCAGGTCTACCCTCCGACCGTTCTCGCCGACGTGACGGACGATATGATGGTCGCGCGGGTAGAATCATTCGGGCCTCTGCTGCCGCTCATCGCAGTCGCCGATGAGGCGGAAGCGATCCGGCGCGCGAACGCGACGCCATACGGCCTCTTCGCCAGCGTGTGGACAGGGGACCGCAAGCGCGGAATACGGGTCGCGAGGCAACTGCGGGCCGGCGGCGTCTCGATCAACGATGTGTTGAGTCACTACGGGGTCGCGGCGTTGCCGATGGGGGGGGTTGGGGCGAGCGGATTCGGGAGGCGCCGGGGTCTCCAGGCCCTCGACGAAATGTCCCGGACTCGCACATTGATGTCCGATCGGCTCGGCTTGAGGCGAGAGCCGTGGTGGTTTCCCTATTCACTTCGTACTTCGCGGCTGGTGCGCGCCCTCCTGGAGCTACGAGGACGCGGCGGCCCCCGAGGCCTCCTGAGCGCCCTGCGCCGTCTGTTGGCGGGAGGAGGATAGCGTGAGCGGAGCGACGACGGGGCGAGCCGGCGAAGCGCTGGCACAGGCCCTGGCGGAACAGCAGGAGCGCCTGATGCCGTGCGTGCACTGCGGCTTCTGCCTGCCTGCGTGCCCCACGTACAACCGGCTGGGGGACGAGGCGGACTCGCCGCGGGGGCGGCTGCACCTGATGCGTGCGGTCGTGGAGGGCAGACTCGACCCCGCGAGCGATGCGTTCCAAACCCATATCGATCGGTGCCTTGGCTGCCGCGCGTGTGAGCCCGTGTGCCCGTCGGGCGTGGAGTATGGGATCCTCCTCGAGTTGGCCCGGGACGTGGGCGCCCGGCACCGTCCGCCAGGGTTCCTCAGCAGCGCGATGCTCGAGGTCTTCTCGTCCTCGGCGCTTCGGCGGATCTTCTTTCTCGGTGGTCGTCTTATGCGTGCTTCGGGGCTGGCCGCGCTGGGAGCTCGGGTGTTGCCTTCAAAAGGCCTTCTGGGGAGCGGTCGGACGGGCCTGGCGATGCTTGCGTCCACAGGTCCGTGGCGAAAACTGCGCGGCGACGGGCAGGTCGCGACGAGCGCGGAGGTCGTGACGCCACCCGCGAACCGCGGGCGGGTCGCGATGCTGACCGGATGCGTCCAGAGCGGACTGTACGGGCGTGTGAACGACGCGACGGTCCGGGTTCTCGAGGCCAACGGGTACGAGGTCGTGCCGGTGCCCGGCCAGGAGTGCTGCGGAGCGCTGCACGCGCACGGAGGGGCACTCGACCGGGCTCGCTCGCTCGCTCGCGTCAACGTCGCCGGCTTCGAGTCCGGGCCCACCGACTACATCGTGGTCAACGCGGCGGGGTGTGG
>JBBSOM010000445.1:0-3707 GCA_038259715.1 Longimicrobiales bacterium | reverse complement strand
ATGTGGATCCTGTCGATGCGCGAGTACGGGGAGGATCCGGTGTTCTGGTCGATGATTTCGGAGACGACGTTTGCCGCGCGCCGCCGCTCGATCTACCTCTTCACACGCCAGCCGGACGGGACCGTGGAGCGCCTCGCGCTCGGCGGTTCCGACCAGGGCGGACTCGTCAAGATCTACCATTCGCCCCACCCGACGGCGACCGGAAATGAAGCCGAACTCTGGGGCGACGAGCAGTGGCGTCTTCTGCACGAGATCGTCGCGGACCGGAACCCCGGCAACATCGTCCTGAACATCGACGATACATGGGCCTTCGCGGACGGACTCGGCGCCGGCGAGCGAGAAGCCGTGGAGAAGGCGCTCGGGCCGGAGTACGTGAAGCGGGTGAAGCGCATCCCCCAGCTCGCCACCGACTACATCTCGGTGCGTGTGCCGGAAATGATGCCCCGCTACCGCGCCATCGAGGAGACCGTCCACGCCCTCATCTCCGAGGCCTTTTCCAACTCGGTGATCACGCCCGGAGTCACGACCACCGAAGACGTGGTGTGGTGGCTCCGCCAGAAGGTGAACGACCTCGGGTACGGTCAGTGGTTCCAGCCGTCGGTGTCCGCCCAGCGTTCCGACGGCGACCACGAAGGCCCCGACGCCGTCATCCAGCGCGGCGACCTGCTCTGGACGGATTTCGGCGTCGTGGGCGAACGCCTCAAGACCGACACCCAGCACCTCGGCTACGTGCTGAAGGAAGGCGAGACCGACGCGCCTGCCGGCCTGAAGGCGTGCTTGAAGGCGAGCAACCGCATGCAGGACCTCACCCTCGAAGCGATGGTGCCCGGTCGGACCGGGAACGAGGCGCTGGCCGCGATGCTCACGAAGATGCGCGCCGAAGGCATCAACGGGTCGCTCTACTCACACCCGATCGGCGACAACGGCCATGGCGCCGGCCCGCTCATCGGGCTCTGGGACCGGCAGGAGGGCGTGCCCGGCCGCGGCGACGCGAAGATCCGCCCCTCCACCTGGTTCAGCATCGAACTGCAGGCGACGGTGCCGATTCCGGAGTGGGGCGGGAAGACCGCATCATGCCGCCAGGAGGAGGAGGCATATCTGGACGGCAATGGCGACCGTCACTGGGTCTTCCGGCGGCAGGACCGATTCCATCTGGTGTGGTGAGGGTGCGGGGAGGCGTCGCGCCCTACCAGGTGAGGGCAATGCCCACCAGCAGGCTATGCAGGAGTGCAGGTGCGCCTTCTGTATTGGGCGACGAGACCACGTCCTCGATGTTCAGGCCCAGCCTGAACGGCTCCCGCATGATGTCACTGCGGAGCCCCACATCGAGACCCCAACCGCGCGTACCCTCGGCGAAGTGTTGGCCTGCCTGACAGAACCCATTATCCGAGGCAGGGCATCCATCCGAGAGTAGCGTCTGAAGATCGAATCGCGAGTAGACAGCACCGATTCTTACAAGTGCGCGCGGATGGAGCGAAGTCGTAATGCCACCAGCCAGGACGTACCGACGGCCGTCGAAGTCACGCGATCGCAGGTCGTCTCCGTCGGTGGCGACTTCCGCTACCTGCACCTTGGCCCACGGTAGGTACCCACCGGAGAGATATCCACCCCAACGGGAATGAGCAGCCAACCTTCGCGACCCGTACAGACCGACGGCAAGAGAGGCCGGATATCGAGCTTCGAATTGGTTGCGGGCGCCAAAGCGAGTGAGGGTGACACTCGCTCCCGCCTGGACGCCGACTTCGTTCTGGAAAGGCCGCTGCGCGGCGCAATTGAACGGGCTGATGACGGAAGCCGCCAGCAGAACTGACAATCTCGCGAGTGCCGACATCTCTATTCTGCATTGCATTCTTCGCACTCCAGATGGTCACCGCAGATGAGGTTTGCGACGTGGATGGAGTCCGACGGCCGCCGGAACGTTTCAGGTGCAACGCGTATGCCGTCATCCAGACGGGATCGCGTCCCCGGGCCGGCGATTCTCCCACCTGCGGAGCCGTCAAACGCCGGAGGACAGGCAGAAAACGAGGGCCGGGGGCGATTCACCGGCACAATATGCCGTCAAACGCCGTCGAGACTCGGTCGATGCATCCTCGGGGGCGATTCACCGGCACAATATGCCGTCAGACGCCGTCGAAGCCCCCTCGAGGCATCCCTGAGGGCGATTGACGGCAACCCACGGCGACGTTCCTCGTCGGCGTCCCTCTTGCGACGTGCCCACCGCGCCGCCGCCGTGAAGCCGGACCCGTGGCGCCTCGATCTTGGTGCCTCCCATCTACCGCGGGCCCCTGGACTAGAACAACCCCACCCGTCCCTTCACGCTCGCGATGAGCTTGGCCGGGTCGTACCCGACGCCGCGTTTGAAGACCATCTCAACGTTCCGGATGTCGGAGATTCGCTCGGCCGGGTTGCCGTCGATGACGACCAGGTCGGCTTGCTTGCCCACCTCGAGCGACCCGACGCGGTCGGCGCGGCCGAGGTACGTCGCGCCGTTCAGCGTGCAGATGCGGATCGCCTCCTCGGGCGTGAAGCCGGCCTCGACCAGAAGCTCGACCTGCCGCTGGTTTGAGTACCCCGCGACGACCCCGCCACCGCCCGTGGGATCGGTCCCGGCAATGAGCAGTCCGCCGGCCTGAACGAAGCGGCGCTCCATGGCCATGTCGAGCGGGAACAGCCTTGCATAGAGCGACTCGGGCTTCTTCTGCGTCTCGGCGTAGCGGCCCTCGAACTGCTCCTTCAGGACCGGATCGAGCACGTCGAGCCCCGGCGGCAGCGGGCGCCCTGGGGTGAGGGTCTCGAAGACGGTCAGCGTCGAGGTCAGAGCCGCGTGGTGCTCTACCAGGAACGCAACGAGCGCGCGGAATGCGGGGCCGTCGGGGTCGACCTCGGCGAGCGCGGCCTGTCCCGCGCCCTGCCCGGGGCACTCGTCGGGCTTCTTGTCCTTCACGAAGTCCGTGGACGCGAAGAAGCCGTGTTCGAGGTCGTCGATTCCGAGGTCGGCCGCCTCCCGGTACGTCACGGAGCACAGATGGCCGGTGATCTTCCGGCCGCGCGCGTGCACTTCATCGATCGCCGCGCCGAGTTCGGCCCGTGTGATGTGCATGTAGGCCTTGAACGACGTGGCCCCGGCGTCGGACCAGAAGTCCACCATGCGGCGCGCGTCGGCTGCACCCGTGAGCGCATGGACCTGGCCGAGCGGGAGGCCGGGGCCCTCGAGGTAGGGTGCGGAGGCATCGACCCATGGACCGGGCTTGGACCCAGAGGCGATCTGTTTGGCAATGGCCAGTTCCCCGTAGCCATTCATGTTGCCGCCGGTGCGCATCGACGTCACGCCGCCGGCCAGATAGAGGCGCGTGAAGCTTTCGGTCAGGTTGCCGTAGACGCCCGGGCCGGTCGGGTAGAAGAGGTGCTCATGGACCATGACCAGGCCTGGGATCACCGACTTGCCCGCGAGGTCCAGGACCTTGGCGCCGTCCGGAATCTGTACGGATGTCGACGGTCCCAGCGCGACGATTTCGCCGTTGTCGATCACCAGCGTCTGGGCCTCCCGGGCCGGCGCGCCGGTGCCGTCGATCACGCGCACGTGCGTCAGCGCGAGCAACGCGGTGTCGACTGCGACGTACTGACGAACGTTGCTGGACAGTACGGGAGCCTGTGCCGTGGCCGGAGCCGCACAGAGAGCCAGGGGCGCCGCCACGCGGAGCAACCGT
>JBBSOM010000444.1:0-3718 GCA_038259715.1 Longimicrobiales bacterium | reverse complement strand
GGACGCTGAAGGCCGCCATCGACACGGCGGTTCCCGCGCCCGTGCTCAGCGCCGCCCTTTTCGAACGTTTCAGTTCACGCGGGGAGGGCGGCTTTGCCGCCAAGATCCTTTCCGCCATGCGCAGCGAGTTCGGAGGTCACGACGAGCAATCGCCAAAGTAGCCCAGCAACAGGCAACGCATTGAAGATCGAGATCCATCCCGACGCCGACGCGATATCCCTCCGCGCCGCTTCCTGGATTTCGAAACTCGCCGGAAGAGCCATCCACAACCGCGGTCGGTTCGTGGCAGCGCTGAGCGGCGGTCGCACCCCCCTGCAGACGTTCCGCATCCTGGCGGACGCGCCTGTGGAATGGCGCAGGGTGCACATCGCGCAGGTCGATGAGCGGGTGGCGCCCCTGGGCGACCCCGATCGCAACCTGACGCATCTGCACGACGCCCTGCTCCGCCGTATCGCGTTGCCCAGCGCACGGATCCATCGGATGCCGGTGGACGCCGCCAATCTTAGCGCGGCTGCGGCCGGCTACGTCCGTGTGCTCGAGAAGGTGGCGGGCACACCGCCGATCTTCGATCTGGTGCAGCTGGGCCTCGGTCCCGACGGACACACGGCCTCCCTGGTTCCGGGGGATCCGGCGCTCGACGTGGAGAACGCCGACGTCGCGCTCACGGAACCGTACCACGGCCGGAGCCGCATGACGCTCACGTTTCGGGCCATCAACCGAGCGCGTCGAATCCTCTGGCTCGTCACGGGTGAGGACAAGCAGGAGGCCCTGGCGGACCTCGTCCGTGGGGACCCGTCATTGCCCGCGACCCGCGTCAGACGAGAAGGGGTGCTCTTGTTGGCCGACCGCGCGGCCGCCGCCCTGCTGGAGCCGAGTCCATGACGACGAGCCCGCTGGCCGGAAAGCCCCTGCCCCCCGGCCTGCTGGTCGACGTGCCCCGACTCGTCACCGCCTACTACACCGGAATACCCGATCCCGGCGTGCCGGGGCAGCGCGTCGCGTTCGGTACGTCGGGACACCGCGGCTCCTCGTTGCAGCAGGCCTTCAACGAGCAGCACATCCTCGCCATCACGCAGGCGATCTGTCTCCATCGAACCAGGACGGGCATTTCCGGTCCACTCTTCCTCGGGATCGACACGCACGCCCTTTCCGTTCCGGCCGCCGCCACCGCGCTCGAAGTGCTCGCGGCGAACGGCGTGGACGTGATGCTCCCCGGAGAGGAGGAGTACACGCCCACACCGGTGATCTCACACGCGATCCTGACGTACAACCACGGCCGCAAGAGCGGGTTCGCCGACGGCATCGTCGTCACGCCTTCGCACAATCCTCCGCACGACGGCGGCTTCAAGTACAACCCACCGACCGGGGGGCCGGCCGGCACCGATGTCACCCGGTGGATCGAGTCCACGGCCAACGCGTTGCTCGAGGCGGGGCTCGCGGGCGTCGAGCGGATTCCGTACGAGCGGGCGTTGCGCGCCCCGACGACCCACCGGCACGACTACCTGAACGGCTACGTCGACGACCTCGGCGCCGTGGTGGATCTCGACCTGATTCGCGGCGCGGGCCTCCGGCTGGGCGTCGACCCCCTGGGGGGCGCCGGTGTCCGATACTGGTCCCATATCGCCGAGCGCCACCATCTCGACCTGACGGTCGTCAGCGACACTGTGGATCCCACGTTCCGCTTCATGACCGCGGACTGGGACGGTCAGATCCGCATGGATCCTTCCTCGCCGTACGCGATGGCCCGGCTCATCGGCATGAAGGACGACTTCGATCTTTCCTTCGCGTGCGACACCGACCACGATCGGCATGGGATCGTCACCCCGAGCGCAGGACTCCTGCCGCCCAACCACTTCCTGGCGGTCGCGGTCTCCCACCTCTTCCGCAATCGCCCGCACTGGAGCCGCGAAGCGGCCGTGGGCAAGACCCTGGTGAGCAGCGCGATGATCGATCGCGTCGCCGCGAACTTGAACCGTCGTCTCTACGAAGTGCCCGTCGGCTTCAAGTGGTTCGTCGACGGGCTGCTCGACGGATCGTTGGGCTTCACCGGGGAGGAGAGCGCGGGCGCGTCCTTCCTCCGTCGAGATGGCAGGGCCTGGACGACGGACAAGGATGGGTTCATTCCCTGCCTTCTCGCCGCGGAGATCATGGCGCGGGAAGAGCGCGACCCCGGCGAGATGTACCGGGCCCTGGCGCACGACCTGGGTGAACCTGTCTACGACCGTGTCGAGGCACCGGCCACACCGGACCAGAAAAAAGTGCTGGCCGCTCTCTCGCCCGAGCAGGTCACGCTCACGACACTCGCGGGTGAAGCGATTCAGGGCGTCCTGACCCGAGCGCCGGGCAACGACGCACCGATCGGGGGGCTGAAGGTCGTGGCCGAGAACGGATGGTTCGCTGCCCGACCCTCCGGAACCGAAGACATCTACAAGATCTACGCGGAGAGCTTCCGGGGGGACGCACATCTGCGCCGCATCCTGGAAGAAGCGCAGACCATCGTCGGCGCCGCGCTGGCCGCGTCCTGAGCCTACCTCAGTCCGAGAGGACGATATGCCCATATCGAATGACCACCCCCAGCCTTCCGATGCGCTGGTGCTCTTCGGTGTGACGGGCGACCTGGCCCACAAGATGATCTTTCCCGCGCTCTACGCCATGGTCGAAGCGGGGGTGTTGGACGTCCCCATCGTCGGCGTGGCTTCCACCTCGTGGACGACGGATCAACTGCGCGAGCGCGCTACCGACAGCCTCGAGGAGTCTGAGACGACCGTGAAGCCACGGACGCTTCGGAAACTCCTCGCGCTGCTTCGCTACGTGTCCGGAGACTACAACGACGGCAAGACCTTCGAAGCGCTGAAGGAGGCGTTGGGGCCGGCCGACCGCCCCGCCCATTATCTCGCCATCCCGCCGTCCCTCTTCGAGACCGTGATCCAGGGTCTCGGGGCAGCCGGCCTCGCGGAAGGGGCGAGGGTCATCGTCGAGAAGCCCTTCGGTCGAGATCTCGCTTCGGCGCGCGAACTCAACGCGGTCGCGCGAGCGGTGTTCCCCGAGGACGCGATCTTCCGGATCGACCACTATCTGGGGAAGGAGGCGATCATGAACATCCTCTACTTCCGCTTCGCCAACAGCTTTCTCGAGCCCATCTGGAATCGGAACTACGTAGCCAGTATCCAGATCACCCTGGCCGAGAAGTTCGGTGTCAACAAGCGCGGCTCCTTCTATGAGACCGCGGGCTGCCTTCGGGACGTGGTAGAGAATCACCTCTTCCAGGTCGTCGCTCTGCTGGCCATGGAGCCACCGCCCTACCGTGGGTACGGGTCGGTGCAGGCCGAAAAGGCTGAAGTGTTCCGGGCTGTGCGCCCCCTGAAGCCGCGTGACCTCGTGCGTGGCCAGTACGTGGGCTACCGGAAGGAGCCCCACGTGGCGTCGGATTCCGATGTCGAGACCTTCTGCGCCGCGCGTCTCTTCATCGATTCGTGGCGATGGGCAGGTGTGCCCTGGTTTCTCCGCTCCGGAAAATGCCTCTTTGAGACGGCCGCCGAGGTCGTGGTCCAGTTGAAGCCCCCGCCGACGAGGTTGTTCGGCGACGCCACCTCATCCTCGGAGCGAGCGAACTATCTGCGCTTTCGCCTTTCTCCGGATGCCGGCGTGGCGCTGGCCGCACGCGTGAAGCTGCCCGGGAAGGAGTTCGTCGGCGAACAACGGGAGCTTTATCTCTCCG
>JBBSOM010000443.1:0-3729 GCA_038259715.1 Longimicrobiales bacterium | reverse complement strand
TATACGGCATCCCTGACTGTGCCGACCGGTTGGACGGTGTGGGCCACCGGCACGCTCGAGAACCCGACCGACGTCTACTCCGCCGATACGCTTGGGCGCATCGCCGAGGCGCGTACCTCCGACGACAAGGTGGAGGTGGTAACGCCCGAGGACCGACAGTCGGGCCGCGTGACCACCGAAGGCATGAACGGCTCGCTCACGTACCGATTCCAGGCGGACTCGGTGCGCGACTTCACATGGACGACGTCGAACGTCGACCGCTGGGACGCCACCTCCGCCCTGGTCCCCGATCGGGACGGGGACGGTGCGGACGACCGCGTGCTGATCAACTCGTTCTGGAGGGAGAACCGCGCGCCGCTCTGGGAAGACGAGTGGAAGTACGCCAAGGAGTCCATCGAGTACCACTCGCGCTACACCGGCTTCCCCTACCCGTGGCCGCACATGACGTCGGTCGAGGGCGCCGACATCATCGACGGGGGCATGGAGTTCCCGATGATGACGCTCATCGGTCCCTACACGGGGAGCTCCGCCCAGAACCTGTTCAGCGTCACGTCGCACGAACTCGCCCACGAATGGATCCCGATGATCGTGGGGTCCAACGAACGGCGCCACGCATGGATCGACGAGGGGTCGACCGACTATCTGGATCTCCAGGCCGAGAAGGAGTTCTGGCCGGGCGTCGACCACGAGCGCCTGGAGGCGCGCGACTACATGCAGGTCGCCCAACTCGGACTCGAGCAGAGCATGATGCGCCATGGCGATTGGTACGCGCCGGGCCCGGGTTACGGCATCGCGTCGTACAACAAGCCGGCCACGCTCATGGTGGCGCTCCGTGAGATGATGGGTGAGGAGAAGTGGCATGAGGCTTACCAGGACTTCATCCACCAGTGGGCCTACAAGCACCCGACGCCGTGGGATTTCTTCAACACATTCGAGCGCTTCGCCGGTCACGACCTCGACTGGTTCTGGACTTCGTTCTACTACGAGACGTGGGCCGTCGACTTCGACGCGGTGTCCGTGGACCCGAAGGCGGGCGGCGGGGGCACGATACACATCGCCAACCGTGGCTTCGCGCCCTATCCCGTGAAGGTACGCATCACCACCGCGTCCGGGGGCGTCATCGAGAGGGACATCCCCCTGAAGCAATGGCTCGAGGGCCGACGGACCCTGGATATCGACCTGCCTTCGGACGTCGGCTCGATCACGCGCGTCGAGATCGATCCCTCGGGCGTGGTGCCGGATATCGACAAGTCCAACAACTTCTGGCCCCGGGGCTGACGGCATGGGGGCCCGTCGCTTTGCCGTCCTTCGGGTGGTCGCCCTCACGGTTGTCACGCTCACGGTTGTCGCCGGATGTGGACGGGGGGCGGACGAACGGGCCGGCGCGAGCCGCGATGCTCTCGCGCAGGGCGAGGCCGTGACGCAGCCTTCAACCGGACGTCTGGTCATCGTCGGCGGAGCGCTCGAGGACGAGAACGCCGAGGTGTACCAGCCCATCGTCGAGGGCCGGGCCGGTGATGGCCCCCTCTGCGTGATCCCGACCGCCAGCGGCGTCCCAGAGGCCTCGATGAACGCGGCCGTGAAGTCGTTCGCGGGCTACGTCGGCGACAGCTCCGTGGTGGGCGTGCTGCTGGTCGAGTCGAATGCCGAGCAGGCGCGTGATGCCGCCATGGCAGCCCGACTCGAGGCGTGCTCGGGCTTTTTCTTCACGGGGGGCGACCAGGCGCGGGTCGTCGATGCGTTTCTCCCGGATGGGGACACCACGGTGGCGTTCCGGGCGCTGAGGCGGCGCTTCGAGGAGGGTGCCGTGGTCTCGGGGTCGAGCGCCGGGGCCGCCATGATGAGCGGCGTCATGATCGCGTCGGGCTCGAGCGCGGGCGCGATCGAGCACGGAGTCGGGTATGGGGATGGGCCAGATGTGGACGACGGGGGAGACCGGATCCGGCGCGGCATGGGCTTTTTCGAGCGGGCGATCCTCGACCAGCACTTCCTGTCACGTGGGCGCGTCGCCCGGCTCGTGGTCGCGACGCTCGTAACGGATTCACTTCCGGTCGGGCTCGGGATCGACGAGAACACGGCGCTGGTGGTCGACGGGAGCCGGGCCCGCGTGGTCGGTGCGTCGGGCGTGGTGGTGGTCGACGCGCGCGACGTCACGGACGTCGTCGGTCGTTTCGGCTCTGGCGTGAAGGTGACGCTCGCCGGAACCGGCGACCGCATCGACCTGAACACGTTCGACGTGACGCACGGGAAGGGAAAGACACCCGTCGACGCGTCGTCCATGGCGTTCGAAGCGCCCGCGGATCCGTTCGCCCGGTGGGCGTTCCTGCACCTGATGTCGCGGCTGGCGCACTCGACGGCAACCGAGGCTTCGTTCAACGTTTCCGGAGCGACGCTCCGGGTGCGTGAAGGTGACGGTTTCACGGCCGTGTCCTCCGCGGGAGAGGGCGTGCAGGGTGAGGCGCGGGGACTTTCGGCGGGGCCCTTCGTCCTGGATCTCTTGGCGACGGCGAGCCGCTGAGGGCGAGGTTCTTTGGCCTCGTGCACACGGGCAGCGGCGACGGGCACGAAGCCGCGCCACCGCCCCATTCGTTCGCCGGGGTGCCGACCCTCAGCCGCCGGCCACCGGGGCCGCGAAGCCGACGAACGTCCCGCACGGCGCCTGCACGAAGATTTCGTCCATGCCGTAGGGTGTCTGCCGGCGGGGGACCACCACGTCGGCGCCGTCGAGCGCACGGACTACTGCGTCCAGGTCCTCCACCTCGATGAAGAGCGTCGTTGTGCTGCCCGCGATGCGGTCCACCAGGCCGTCGTGGCCGGTGGCCGCGCTCGACTTCCCCAGGTCTTCCTCGACGGAGGCTCGGCTCTGATACATCAACTCGACGTTGCCGTTGTTCAGCATCGCGAAGCCGAGCTTGTCGCCGTGCGGCACGGTGGCGGTGACGGTGAAGCCGAGCCGTTCGGTCCAGAAGGGCAGGCAGGGCTCGATCTCGGCGACGGTCATGATGGGGGTGGCCTTCTTCATGGTTCCCTCTCGGGTGATGGGTGGAAGTGCGTTGTCTGCCGGGTCGGGCGCGCCGTGCCCGCGGTACCTCATCCGAAGCTCTTGATGCCCGGGGGGCTCTGCCGGAGCGCGGTGAGGTACCGGAAGGGCGTCGGGCCGGACCGGGAGGTGTCGGCCCAGTATTCCAGCGTGTCGGGGAGCGCCCGACGGAGGTGCTCCGCATCGGTCCCGTCCGTCTCGTGGGGAGGTCCGTCCGCGGGGCCGTCGATCGGATCCGGCGGACCGCCGACCGGATCCACCGGGCCGCCGACCGGATCCGGAGGGGAGCCGTCCGCGGGTGCCGACCGGGACAGCCCCGACCGCCGGACCGGCCCGCCCGGAACCCTCAGCGCCTCCACATCCAGGGCGATCACGTTGAGCGTTTCTCCGTCCTTCTGGAGCCGTCCGCGCACGGCCAGGAAGGGCTCCATGCGCACGACCGAGCGGCACTTTGCGTAGAGGTCGGGCTTGATGATGACGTTCACAGGACCTGCCTCATCTTCCATGAGGACAAAGACATAGCCCTTTGCAGTTCCAGGTCTTTGTCGGGCCGTGACCAGCCCCGCGACCCGGACGGTGGCGTGCTGGTCCAACTTCGGGAGCTGGTGGGTGGTGATCGTTCCGGCCGGAAGTTGGTCGCGCAGGAGCGAAAGCGGATGGAGTTCGGCCGAGAAGTGCATCATGCGGTA
>JBBSOM010000442.1:0-3747 GCA_038259715.1 Longimicrobiales bacterium | reverse complement strand
GACGTACCTCGACTACCTGCAACACGGGAAGTATCCGGCGTGGTACCGGAAGCGCTTCGGGAGCGGGAATTGAGGCTCTTCGAGAAGTGGTCCGTGGATCCGCCGCTCGTGCTCGCGATCATGGCGTTGTCCCTCTTCGGGATCGCGATGATCTATTCGGCCGGCGTGGTGAACGTACCCAATCCGGTGACGCAGTACGCCTGGGTCAGGCAAACACTCTGGTTCGTATGCGCGCTCGTCGCGTTCACATTGCTGGCCCGGGTTCCGCTTCGTTGGATCGAGTGGGTCGCCGTACCCTCGTATGTGTTGTCGCTCATCCTGCTGGCGGCCACGCTGGTCATCGGGACGGGCGCGGGGACGGCCGCGGGCGTGAAGAGCTGGATCAGGATCGGAGGGTTCGGCTTCCAGCCTTCCGAGGTCGCGAAGATCGCGACGATCCTGGTGTTGGCTCGCCTGCTGTCGCAGCGGGAAGATGGGCTGACCTCGCTGCGCGACATCCTCGCTCCCGCCGCGTTGGTGGCCCTTCCGCTCGTTCTGGTCATGCTCCAGCCCGACCTGGGCACCGCGATGGCGTTCGTCGGCATCTTGTTCGCGATGCTCTACTGGGCCGGGACGCCGGTCGCGCTGCTCCTCCTGGTGGCGAGTCCGGTGCTTGGCCTGGTGCTCTCGTTCGACACGCGGATCTGGTCGGCGTACATCGTGGGCGTGATCGTCTTCCTGTACTTCTACCGGTACCGACTCTTCCTGTTCGAGTCGGTCACCGTGGTGCTGGCGAACTTCGCGGCCGGGACGATCGCCCGGCCCCTGTGGAATTCATTGGCCGAGTATCAGCAGAACCGCATCCTGGTCTTTCTCGATCCGGAGGTCGACCCGCGAGGGGCCGGATACCACATCATCCAGTCGAAAGTGGCCATCGGGAGCGGAGGACTGCTGGGCAAGGGCTTCACGCTCGGCACGCAAAAGCGCTTCGACTTCCTCCCGGAGCAGCACACGGACTTCATCTTCAGCGTGATCGGCGAGGAGCTCGGCTTCCTGCGCACGCTCCTGGTGATCCTGCTCTTCACGTTCGTGCTCGCGCGGCTGATCCGTATGGCCCAGGACTCTCCTGATCCCTTTGCCGGCCTTGTGCTCTTGGGTATCTTGGGCGCCTGGCTCGTACACATTTTCGTGAACATCGGCATGACCGTAGGGCTCGTGCCAATCACCGGGATCCCCCTCCCGTTCGTCAGCTACGGGGGGACGTTTCTCCTGATGTCCTGGGTCGCGGTGGCGATCGCGGTGCGCGTCGCTCACGAGCGATGAGCGCGGGCTCGTCGATCGGGCGCCCGGCTTGATGGACACCTCCAAGGGAGTTCCCATTGGCTTGGTTCCGTAAGGACAAGAAGCCTCTCAAGGCGCAGGACAAGCGAGACGTCCCCACGAACGTCTTCGACAAGTGCGCGGGGTGTGGAGAAATCCTCTACCACGAACGCCTCGCCCAGAACGCCAACGTCTGCCCCAATTGCGGACACCACCTGCGCATTTCTGCCGAGGACTACGTCGAGCTGCTCATCGACTCCGGCACGTTCGACGAGCTCGACGAGGGTCTGCGCGCTGCGGACCCTCTCCACTTCCGGGATCTCAAGGCGTACCCGGACCGGATCGCTGCGGCGGAGGCCAAGGGCAAGACCGAGGCCCTGCTGAGCGGGACGGGCGACCTCGATGGTATGCCGGTCTCCCTGGCCGTGATGGATTTTTCGTTCATCGGTGGCTCGATGGGGTCCGTGGTCGGCGAGAAGATCGCCCGGGCGGGACGCGTGGCCATCGAGCGGAAGACGCCCCTCATCATCGTGAGCGCCTCGGGCGGCGCACGCATGCAGGAAGGGATCTACTCCCTCATGCAGATGGCCAAGACGTCCGCGGTACTCGCGCGGATGCATGAGGACGGCTTGCCGTTCATCTCGGTTTTGACCAACCCGACCACGGGTGGCGTAACCGCTTCTTTCGCGATGCTGGGGGACGTGAACCTGGCCGAGCCGGGCGCGCTCATCGGGTTCGCGGGCCCGCGGGTGATCGAGGAGACGATCAAGCAGGAGCTTCCCAAGGGGTTCCAGCGCGCCGAATTCCTGCTCGAGCACGGCATGGTGGATCGAGTGGTGGACCGGCCTGAGCTCAAGGAGACCATCGCGCTCCTGTTGCGGCACATGACCGGGAACGCCGCCACACCATCGTGAGGCAGTCCGGCGCCGGCGCCGACGGCGGATTGGCGCCCGACCGATTGGACCGTCCGTTCGCCGACCCCTTGATGGGGCGGCTCTTTCCGCCGCTCGCCACGGGCGTGCACTGGGGCCTCGAGCGCACGACGGACGCCCTGGCGGCGCTCGGCGACCCGCACCGGGCATTCCCGACGGTCCATGTGGGCGGCACGAATGGGAAGGGGTCCGTGACCACCACGGTAGCGTCGGTGCTGACGGCGTCGGGGCTCCGCGCAGGGTCGTTCACGTCGCCGCACCTGTGCTCGTTCCGTGAACGCATCGTGGTCGGCGGGCGTGCGCTCACCGAGGCGGAACTGATCGAGCGCGCCGACGAGATCCGCGACGTGGTGGTCCGCTACGGGCTCACCTTCTTCGAAGCGGTGACCGTTCTCGGCTTCCATGCGTTCGCGCAGGCCGGGGCGGATATCGCGGCCATCGAGGTCGGGCTCGGCGGCCGCCTGGACGCGACCAACGTGCTCCGTCCCCTCGTGTCCGTGGTCACCAACGTCGCGATGGACCATGCCGACTACCTGGGCGACACGCTGCCGCAGATCGCCCGGGAGAAGGCCGGGATCGTGAAGTCCGGGGTCCCGTTCGCCACGGCCGAGACGGACCCTGAATTGCTCGAGATCTTTCGGCAGACGGCGGAGGAGCGGGGCGCACCCTTCTACCAGGTCCGCCCCGCCGACGTGAGAGACATGGAGGTCCGCCGTGACTACACGCGCTTCACGCTGCCGACGCGGACGTGGGGCGACTTGCGGGTTACGACGCCTCTGGTGGGAAGCCACCAGGCAGCGAACACCGCCCTCGCGGTGGAGGCACTGGAGCACCTGCCGGACGGACTGCGCCCGGACGCGTCGGCCGTACTCCTGGGCATAGAGCACGTGCATCACCCGGGGCGCGACCAGATCGAGCGCATCGACGGCGTGACCTGGCTCTTCGACGTGGCGCACAACACGGCGGGCATCCATTCCCTGGTGGACACGATGGACCGCCTCGACCTGCCCCGGCCCCTGGTGGCGCTCGTCGGCGTTCTCGGCGACAAGGACTGGCGCACGATGCTCCCGCCGCTCTTCGCGCGCACCGACCTGGCGGTGCTCACGCAGCCACCCTCCGCGCCTCCGGAGCGCCGGTGGGACGCCCGGTCCGCGGCCGATGCCGTGGCGCACGTGTGCCCTCTCCGGGTGGAGGATGATTTCGCCCGAGCGCTCAGCGAGGCCCGGGATGAGGCGGGGCGGGGCACCGTGGTCGTAACGGGCTCCGTCCATACGGTCGGCAGCGCCCTCAAGATGCTCGGACGTGAGCCGCTCGGCCGCGACTGACGGTGTGGCCGCCGCCGCGCGGGTGTCCGGATGGCGGTCCCCGGCGGGCTCGGGCCGTTGTCTTACTCGGGGACCTTCCTAGATTCCCATTCCCATGGCAACCTCAGAATTCCAACGGCTTCCTGGCTTCCGGGACTTTCCTCCCGAAGATCTGGCGCTGCGCGCCCACATCTTCGACGCGTGGAGGAGCG
>JBBSOM010000441.1:0-3762 GCA_038259715.1 Longimicrobiales bacterium | reverse complement strand
GGTTTCTGGACCTCGACTTTACGCTGACCGATGTCCAGGCCGGCTCGCCGACGCCGGTCCCACAAGCGCCTGCGGATCTGGCTTTCGATCTGGACCTGACCTTTTCGGTGCCTCCCTCCACCCCGCAACCCTCCGACCCAAAAGCAGAAGTGCCGACGGACCTGGCTTCCGATCTGGACCTGACTTTTTCCGTGCCTCCCTCCACCTCTCAACCCCCTGATGCACAAGCAGAGGTGTCGGCGGACGATGCGGGATCCTTCGATTTCGGTGACTGGTCGACGCTCGAGGTGGAGGATCTCCGGGACGAGGAGCCTCGGTCCCAGGCTCCGGCGGCCGGCGAGACGGACCCTGGCGCAGTGGACTTCGACAGGGGGCTCCCGTTTGAGCAGATGATGTCGGATTTTCCGTCGGACAGCTCGCCCGCATGGGTATCGGAGACGACTTCGGACCAGAGTCCGAGCCTCTTTTCAGCGGACGTGGAGAGTCCGGGCGGCGGGCGTCCGCCCTTCTCGGGGCATGGTTCGGGGCGTGGCATCGGGCAGCACCGCGCCTCGGACGAGCACGCACGGCCGCGCTCGCGACCGTCGTCGCCCCGGCCCATCCGGCGGACGTCCCCGGTCGGCCTCATCGCGGGCGTGATCGGGATCGCGCTGCTCGGAGGAGGCGCATACTTCGCGTATACGACGTTCGGGTCGCCCGGCGGCGTGAAGGCGGACGGTGACGCAGCGCCGGCGCTACCCCCGGTGACGATTCCCGCCATCCCCACCGCGTTGCTTCCCCGGATGCGTCAGATCGGCGACGCGGCGCTGGGGGACATGATCGATGAGTTCAACGACGAGCGACAGCGTTCGGGTCTCCCGGCAGAGCTCGACCGAGCCTGGTTGGCCGGCGTCTATCTGGCCCACGCGAGCCGATACGGCGACGTGAAAACGTACTGGGAAGGTCTGGGCTCGTTCGTCGACCACGTACGCGCCTCCGACACGAAGGTCTTCCATGATCGTTACGCCGCACGGCTCGAGCGCGCGGGGGTGGCGGGTGACACGGCGACCATGTTGCTGGCCCGCGCCGACTCGGGCTTCCTGGCCAAACGTGAGGATCGAGCGGCGACATACGGACAGATGGACGACCTCGTAAAGGCCGCCGTCGGGCTGCATGCGTTCCTGCTGCTCCACGAAGCCGATATCCGCTACGCGCCGGCGGCGGGCGGCGTCTCGGAGGACCCGGTGCTCGAGGCGGTTCCCGCCACGAAGGAGTTGCGCGACGAGATGTGGACCATGGTGGGCCGCATCACTTCCGCGCTCGACGCACTGGGCACACTCGACCGGGTTACAAGCGAGCGAATGTCGACGGTCCTCTTCGACCGTATCCGGCGGGCGGGATTCCAGTAGACGCGAGGGATGACATCGCCAGCAGCGACGCCCGGGCGAGGTAGACGCATGAATCGAGGGAGTCGATGCATCGCTTCAGAAGCAGCATCCTCGGCCGCCAAAATGACGGGGTTCGAAAGCCCGCGAGGCGGCGCATGATCGCGCTCGTGGTCGCGCTGTTCTACGTGATGGGGGTGCTTTCCGCCATCGACGCTGTCATGGGTGCGCGCACGTCGCAGGGCTCGATTGCGTGGGCTGTCTCCCTGGTGAGCTTCCCCATGGTATCCGTGCCCGCCTACTGGGTTCTCGGACGAAGCAAGTTCAACGGCTATGTGACCGCCCGACGACGGCGGGACGTGCACGCCGATTCAGTGGATGGTTGGAATCGGGAGGTGGCGGAGCAGTTCCTGTTCCGGGACTACGCGATGCCGAATGCGGCGCGCGCCGCGGAGCGCCTTGCCCGCTTGCCGTTCCTGTCGGGCAACTCGGTGGATCTCCTGGTCGACGGGGAAGCGACGTTCGCAAGCATCATCCAGGGGATCGACTCCGCGACGGATTACGTCCTGTTTCAGTTCTACATCGTGAAGGATGATGAGATCGGGCGACTCATGCAGGCCAAGCTCATCGACGCGGCTCACCGTGGAGTGCGTGTCTACTTTCTCTATGACGAGGTCGGGAGCACAGCGCTCCCCAAGTCGTACCTGAGTGAGCTCCGCGCCGCCGGCATCCAGGTATACAACTTCCACACACGCCAGGGACCGAGAAACCGATTTCAGATCAACTTCCGCAACCATCGAAAGGTGGTGGTCACCGACGGCAGGGTCGCCTGGTTGGGAGGGTTGAATGTCGGCGACGAGTACCTGGGGAGAGATCCTGCATTCGGGGCTTGGCGCGACACGCATCTCCGTATCGAGGGCCCCGCAGCGCTCGGGGCGCAGCTTTCGTTCGCCGAGGACTGGAAGTGGGCGGCGGGTGGCGTGCCGGAACTCACCTGGGCGCCTACGGCGGCGCCGGATGGGGCGAACGCGCCGGTATTGGACGACGCTCTCGCCGCGGGAGTGTCCTTCTAAAAGTACACCGCCGGCTTCCTGCACGAGAAAGTCGTGCTGATCGACGACGTCGCTGCATCGGTCGGAACGGTGAACCTGGACAACCGCTCTCTTCGTCTGAACTTCGAGATCACCGCTCTGGTAGCCGACTCGTCGTTCGTGGACCAGGTCGGCCAGATGCTCGAGAGCGACTTCTCCAGGGCGAGGCTCGTCGGGCCCGGCGAGTATTCAAACCGATCGTTCTGGTTCAGACTCGCCGTTCGGATCGCGCGATTGACGGCTCCGATCCAATAGGAGCCATGGCCGCCTCCCTTGGTTCGCCCATCCGGGTCAATGCTGGAAGAAAGGGTTCTCCCCCGAGGCGTGGTCGGTGATGTCGTGCACCGCCGTCAGTTCCGGGACGGCTTCGCGGAGCATGCGCTCCACGCCCTGGCGAAGCGTCATGCGGGACATGGCGCAGCCCTGGCACCCGCCGCTCATTTCCACGTAGATCTCGGTGTCCTTGACGCCGACGAGGGAAATCATGCCCCCGTGTGCCGCGATGGCCGGATTGACCTGGTTGTCCAGGACCCCGCGGACCTGATCGGCCAGATCACCGGTGGGCGGGGAAGCCGGCCCGGCGCTTCCGCCCCGACCGTTCTCGAGAGCCGCGGGACGAACCTCGAAGCCGCTCTCGTTGACCCGCTCGATGAAATCCACCGTGGCGCCTTCGAGCCCGGCCGCGTCCGCCGTGCGGATCAGGACCGGAAAGCCGGGCCCCTCGACCGGACGCTCATCCTGACCCTGCTCGTCGGCGCCGACGAGCGTGAGTTCGTATCGGGGGGCCACGGGGCTTGCGTTCTCCGTGGAGATGCGGAGCGCCGTGAACTCTCCGCCGCTCTGCTCCAGAAAGGAGCGAACGACCTCCTGCGCGCGATCAGTGAACGTCAACATGCAATCTACTCTACGTCCGAAGTGTTGCTGAGCCGAAATGCTTCGAGGGTTCGTACCCGGATGTCATCCGTGAGGTTCTGCGCCCGAGCAAGGGGTGGCGGCCCGTTGATCGGCCCCGTAGCCCCGTGTAGCTTAGCGGCTTACCGCTCGAATCGATGAAACGCCGCGAAATCCGACGGGATCAGGGACCCATGGCCACCGCCGACCTCATGGACAAGCTGGTATCGCTGACCAAGCGGCGCGGATACGTCTTCCAGTCGTCGGAGATCTACGGCGGGACGGGCTCCGTGTGGGACTACGGCCCGCTCGGCGTCGAGTTGAAGCGGAACGTGAAGGACCTGTGGTGGAGTTCGATGGTCCACCAGCGGGACGACATCGAGGGCCTCGACGCCGCGATCCTGATGCACCCGCGT
>JBBSOM010000440.1:0-3771 GCA_038259715.1 Longimicrobiales bacterium | reverse complement strand
GGTGCCCGCGGACCCCAGGAGCCCGGGGTTGAGAAAATCAAAAATCGACCAGAGGTCGCCGAGCCGGTTCTCCACCGGCGTACCAGTCAGAGCGATCCGCGCGCGGGCCGGCACCTTCTTCGCCGCGCGCGCCTGTGCGGTTCCGGGGTTCTTGATGGCCTGTGCCTCGTCCAGGATCACCACCCGCCATTCCACCTCCGCCAGCCACGGTTGGCGCGCGAGCATCGCATACGTGGTAACGGCCAGGTCGACGCCGGCCAACTCCCCACGGGGGTCTTGCGCGATGCGTTCCAGCGCGTCCCGGTCGGTCCGGGCCGGGTGAAGGAACGCCAGGCGCAGGGTGGGCGCAAAACGCGCGGCCTCGGCGTCCCAGTTGCCCATGAGCGACGCCGGCACCACGAGGAGCGACGGCCCCATCGCCGAATCGTCCCGACGTGCGCGCAGGAGCAGCGCCAGTACCTGCACCGTCTTGCCCAGGCCCATGTCGTCGGCCAGGCAAGCGCCGAGGCCCATGCGCGTCAGAAAGTGGAGCCAGGCGACTCCGCGGCGCTGATAGGGACGGAGGTCCGCGCGCAGGCCCTCATCGTCCCCGGGGTCGGCCATCGGCTCGCGCATCCTCTCGAGCAGCCGCCGGAACTCCGCACCGGCGTGGACAAGCGTCCACGGGCGGATGGCCTCGAGACCCTCCTCAGGGCGTAGCGTGCGTGACGCGCCGGCGAGCAGGCGCATCCCCTCGATGAAAGAGATGCCGTCCTCACCGGCCGCCTCTTTCACCTTCTCCCAATGATCCAGAGCCTGGCGTAGCCGGTGCTGATCGACCTCCACCCATCTGCCTCGCAGCATGATCATGCCGCCGTCGCCGTGCAGGAGCGACGCCACCTCTTCGTCAGTGAGGGTTTCATCCCCCAGAGCGACCCGGATGTCGAGATCCAGCATCGAGTCGAGGCCGAGGCCCGCGGGGCGGATGTCGCCAAGGGTCACGGCCACCCGGGGCTGGGGGCGCTTGCTCCACCAATCCGGCACCCGCACCGCGAGACCGCACTCCTCCAACGCGGCGGTGTCCACCAGAAGGCGATGCGCACGCTCGGGGGGCCACGCCGCCGCCTCGTAGACTTCTCCGGAGTCCACCATGGCGCCGACCCAGTCCAGGCGCTCGGCGGCAGCCTGTACCGGAGTGAGCAGCTTGATCAGCGCCGGCCGGTTGTCCGCGCCCGCATAGTGTTCCAACGCCCGCCGGAGCGGAAGGTGGCGATCCTTGCCCTCCGCACCCAGACCGGTGACGTAGGTCGCCAGAAACGCAAAGGGTCGTGCCGGGTCCGCCTTGTTTTCCGCCAGGTGGAAACAGACCCGGCCCACCTGGCGCCAGCGGCTGGCACGCGCTTGAAGGAACGCCGGAAGGCCTCCGGCGGAACTCGCCTCGTCGGCGCACCAGCCGACCACGTCGCTCCAGATGGCGCGCAGGGTCGAGATCGACAGGTATTCACCGCCCTGCATGGGTGGCGCCGTCAGCACCCACCGGGAGAGATCCGCCTCGGAGGGCTCCCCTACCTGCTCCGGCTCGACGTCGCCGGGAAGGTGGCAGAGTCGCGTCAGCAGGGCCTCCGCGACCCCTTGCCAGTAGCGCAGCGTCAGCGACTCGCCCACCGGCTGACGCTCGGCCCCCAGGGTGAAGAGCCCTCCCCGCCAATCGACGGCGAACGTCGCACGGAGGGCCTCAAGCCCTGCGTCCCCCGCGTGGTCCCCCACCCAACGCAGGTGACCGGCTGGGGTCACGCAGAGTTCATCTACCCGCTGCGTGTCCCCGGTCGACTGTGGGGCCCCGCTGTCCACGGCTGCGGACGTCCGTCTTGCGCTCAGCGTTCCCCTTCTCCCGGAACCGCTACCCTTGCACGGGCCAAGAGCTTGGTCCCCTGTCGGCGGCTCTGACCAGGTGGTGGTGATCACGTCGAAGAACCACCCGACGTGGACGATCATGAGGAGGAAATCTCCTGGGCGAGTCAAGGGCCCCCGTTTCACAGGAGACGGTCACCGACGTCGATCCGCCGACGAGGCTGGCGTCCGATGTGATGAAACGATCCGTCGGGGCCGTCATCGTGAGTTGTGGACGACTCGTATCCAGAACTACCGTCCGGACCTCCCTCGCTGGGTTTCCGGCCGGTCGGTGGCGGTCACGTGCGCAAACCCGCCGTTATCGGAAATGACCGTGCCCAATGGGGGCGCGGCAATCAGAATGATTCGACCAGCTCGACGGTGATGCCGGCCTGAGCCTTGTCGACCGGTTTGGGCCCAACTTGGATTCGGATCTCGAGGTCGAGAGCGTTCAGGAGTCTCTCAAGCCGCGATAGGCTGAAGCGGGACAGCTTGCCGCGTACGAGGTCTGAGACATCGGGTTGCTTCATCCCGAGGAGGTCTGCGGCGACCGCCTGCGTGAGTCCACGCCGTGTGATCTCGTGCCGAATCAGACGGGCGAGTTCGGCCTTGGCGAGCCGCTCCTCTGCGTCGCGGGCGCCGAGGTCCGCGAAGACGTTGCCGGTGCTGTCGTGAATCTTCAGATCGTCGCTCATCACCTATTCTCCTGGGGAGCTGCCCCTATAGCCTCTCGTAGTGTTTCGCGTGGCGTTCCTTCGCCGCCTGGAGTCTGGACCGAATCGCATCCTTGTCCGGACGCGGCGTGCCGATTCCTTGCTTCGACTTCTTGGTGAAGACATGGAGGACGTAGACCGCGCTGGGCAGTGCAACCGTGTAGGCGGCGCGGTAGGTGTTTGCCGTCGTAGTCCTCGACCAGTTTCATCACCTCACGCGGCACTCCTTCGCCGAATGGTCGGGCTCCTTCGGGGTGTGCCGGACGCCTCGTAGCAGGCACGCACGGTGCCGTCGACCTGCAGCCGCTGGAGCGTGAAGCTAGATTGCAGTGTATTGGCTTTCAGAGCCTAGAGTCGGAGGGAGATGGAATGACACTCGACATCGAAATGGAACGCGAAGAAGACGGGCGCTGGATCGCCGAGGTTCCTTCGCTCGCTGGCGTGCTGGCGTACGGCGCGACCGAGACCGAGGCTCGGGCGAGAGCCCAAGCCCTCGCACTTCGCGTTCTCGCCGATCGGTTGGAGCATGGCGAGGCGAATCCCGACTCGATGCAAATCTCCTTCCCGGCAGCGTGAGTTCCTGGCCGAGTAGGAAGGCCAGGCGAGTCCTCGCCGCTCTTCGGCGGATCGGATGGGCAGTAAAGCGACAAACCGGCTCTCATCGCACGCTTTCTCGGCCCGGGTACCAAGACTTCGTTTTCGCCTTCCATGACGGCGACGAGATAGGTCCCCGAATGCTCGCGCGAATCGCCGAGCACACCGGCTTGAAACCAGAAGATCTCTAACCTGGTCGGATCGTCGACCCTGAAGGCAGGGGGGCTCCATCCTCTCCCCCCCTGCTATCTCCAGGCCTCCGACTCCGCGCCTGCGGCGCTTCGGCCCAACCGGCCCTCAGCGGGCAGATGAGTCTGGCGGAAAAAGTGCGGCCGACCGTAGTGTGACGAACCGACCACTATCGCAGGGGCCGGTTCGGAAGCCCCGACCCGCTATCTGACAGCGCGAGAATGAGAGTGCTTCAGTAGCATCGCCTTGCTTAGTGGTCCTTGTCATGTGGGTTCTCTGAACTTTGTCCCCGTTTCTCTCTAAACTCTGTCCCCCTCCGGGGGTGAGTTAAGCTGCTTCGGGTTCCGAGTCGGCCTCCGGTTTGAGGTGACGGGTGCGGTAGGAGCGGCCCCTGAGGACGAAGTGG
>JBBSOM010000439.1:0-3776 GCA_038259715.1 Longimicrobiales bacterium | reverse complement strand
GGGAAAGTAGTAGCTCACCACGAACCCGAGCGCGATCAGCAGGATCAGCTTACGCACGGATCCTCCGCTTCATCGCAGCCCGCATCCGGGTGCCCCAGGACAGATAGCGCAACAGTTCCCCCGCCGAGGGCCGCGCATCCGGGTCCCCGTACGCCGTTTCCATCCGCCAGCGCATGTACGACCGGGGCGGCAACGGCAGGAACGGCGGGCGCCGGTACCAGTCCCGGGCTCGGAACGCCCAGGCCGCCCGCACCAGGTGCGGAATCAAGCGGGGGTGCTTGAGCGCCAGTCCCGCGATGTGCAGGTACAGAGACCGATCCTCTGGGAGAGAGCCTTGATGGCATGAAATGTAGGAGTGCCACCGCAGTCCAACAACGATCGTGCCAGAGCGGATAATCATTTGTTTACCAATATTCCCGCCTCCTCGCGGAACCACTTGGGGCGGCGCGGGTGTGACCCCCATGCCGAATCGCCTCGCCAACGAGCCCAGTCCCTACCTCCAGCAGCACGCCCACAACCCGGTGGATTGGTACCCGTGGGGCGCTGAAGCCCTGGAACGAGCCGGCGCCGAGGGGCGGCCGATCCTTCTGTCGGTCGGCTATTCGGCGTGTCATTGGTGCCATGTCATGGAGCGGGAGTCGTTCGAGGACCCGGACGTGGCCGAGGCCATGAATGCCGCGTTCGTGAACATCAAGGTGGACCGGGAGGAGCGCCCTGATGTCGACCAGGTGTACATGAAAGCCGTCCAGGCGATGACCGGCCAGGGCGGATGGCCCCTCACGGTCTTCCTGACCCCGGAGGGTGAACCCTACTACGGGGGGACGTATTTCCCCCCGGTGTCCCGACATGGAATGCCGTCCTTCCGTCAGGTCATCGAGGCGGCCTCGCGTGCGTGGCGCGAGCGGCCCGAGGACGTCCGGAAGGGAGCCGCGCAACTCCTCGATGCGTTGCGGTCGCGACAAGTGCGAGGCGAAGCACCGGCCGACGCGGCGCCGGGAGCGTCTCTGGGCCCGGACCTCCTGGACCACGTCGTCCGCGTCATGACGCAGCAGTTCGACGACCGGAACGGCGGCTTCGGGTCGGCACCGAAGTTCCCGCAGCCGGTGACCCTCGAGGTGCTGCTCCGGCAGCACGCCCGCACCGGCGACCCCGAAGCCCTGCATATGGCCTTGCACACCCTGCGTCGCATGGCGGCCGGCGGGCTTCGCGATCATCTCGCCGGGGGCTTCCACCGCTACTCCGTGGACGCGCGCTGGATGGCTCCGCACTTCGAGAAGATGCTCTACGACAACGCGCTTCTGGCCCGGGCCTACCTCGATGCATACAGGCTGACGGGGCACGCGGACCTGCGTGAGATCGCCGAGCAGACCCTCGACTACATGTTAGCGGATTTGAGCGATCCGGCCGGCGGCTTCTACACCGCCCGCGACGCGGACTCGGATGGTGAAGAGGGCCTCTACTACCTGTGGACGGCGGATGAGGTGAGGGCCGCGCTACCCGAGGACGCCGCCGAACTCTTCCTGCGCACCTACGACGTGACCGACGCCGGCAACTTCGAGGATCGCAATATCCTTTGGCTCGGCCACCCGCCGACGGGAGTGCCGGAGTACGCCCCGAACGACCCGGAGGACGCGCCCCGCAAACTGGCGGACGCCCGCGCCGCGCTGCTGGGGGTGCGCTCGAGTCGGACGCCGCCCCTCCGGGACGAAAAGGTCCTGGTCGGCTGGAACGGCATGGCGCTGCGCGCCTTCGCGGAAGCGGGCGGAGCGCTCGGGCGCCGCGACTACGTCCGGGCGGCCCGACGGAGCGCGGCCTTCCTTCTCGACGAGGTGCGCGTGGACGGCGCGCTCATGCACGTATGGAAGGACGGGGAGGCGCGCGTTCCGGCGTTCCTCGAGGACCACGCCGCGCTCGGCAACGGGTTGCTCTCGCTTCACGCAGCGACGCTCGAGCGTCGCTGGCTCGACGAGGCGCGCTCGTGCTGCGAGAAGATCCTCGGCCGTTTCTGGGACGAGGACACCGGCCTCTTCCACGACGCGGACTCGAGCGGCGAGCGTCTCGTCATCCGCCCGCGCGACCCGATGGACAACGCGACCCCTTCGGGCAACTCGCTGGCCGCCGAACTCCTGGTCCGGGCAGCGCACCTGTTCGATGAGCCGCGCTACCGTGAGGTGGCCCTGCGGGTGGTGACGCGCGAGGCGGATGCCGTAGCGCGCTTCCCGACCGCGTTCGGTCGCCTGCTCAGCGTCGTGGACCGCATGGAGGCCGAGCCCGTCGAGGTGGCGGTGGTCGGCGATCCGGCCGACGGCGCCACCCTGGCGCTGGTGCGCGCGGCGCTCGCGCCATTCCACCGGAACCGTACCGTGACCGGCCGCGCGCCTGCGGAGCCCGACGACGGAAGTCCGCTTCTGCATGGGCGGACACCCGCGAACGATACACCGACGGCGTGGGTATGCCGGGGGTACGCATGTCGGGCGCCGGTGACGGACCCTTCGGACGTGGCGGCGGAACTCGCCTCGCCGGCGGCGAGGTAGCCGACTCGCCTGGCGGGGCTATCTTAAGGCTGCGTAGGCGATCTTTCTTCGATCCAACTCTGCCCTGGTTCCGCAGCGATGGCGACCCAAGAACAGGAAGTGACGGAAACGCCGGATCTCGCCGGACTCGATCCGGAGCGGATCCTCGGATTCTATCGGACGATGTTGACCTCCCGGAGCATCGACGATCGGGAGCAGAGCCTGAAGCGGCAGAACAAGATCTTCTTCCAGATCTCGAGCGCGGGGCACGAAGCCATCGGCGTAGCCGTGGCCGCACACTGTGTGCCCGCCCACGATTGGTTCTACTTCTACTACCGCGATCGTTCGTTCACGTTGGCGCTCGGCCAGACCCCGCTCGACCACCTTCTCCAGGCGGTGGCCGCGAGCGACGACCCGGCGTCGGGGGGACGGCAGATGCCGGGCCACTTCGGCGACCTCCGCTACAACATCGTCAGTGTGTCGTCGCCCACCGGAACGCAGTTCCTCCAGGCGGTCGGCGCCGCTGAAGCCGGTCTTCTCGTGTCACAGAGCGAGGAGCTGCGTGGCCTCGTGGATCGTTTCGACGAGGATGAGATCGTCATCGTCACCACCGGCGAAGGCACGACGTCCCAAGGGGAGTTCTGGGAGAGCCTGAATTCGGCCTGCATCCTGGGGTTGCCGGTCGTGTATATCGTCGAGGACAACGGCTACGCGATCTCCGTGCCCATCGAGGTACAGACCGCCGGCGGCAGCATCTCGAAGCTGGTAGGCAACTACCCGGGCCTGCACATAGTCGAGTGCGACGGCACCGATCTCGTCGACACCTACCGCGTGGCCGGCGAGGCCATACGCTGGGCGCGTGAGAGGAAGGGACCGGCGCTGATCCACGCGCACTGCGTGCGGCCCTATTCGCACTCCATGTCCGATGACGAGCGCACGTACCGCACCGAGGCCGAGCGCGAGGAGCAGGACACCCGTGACCCACTCAAGCGGGCGCGAGCGCTGGTTCTCGAGCTGGGCCTCGCCACCGAGGAGGAACTCGCGGCACTCGAAGCCGACGTGGTGGACGAGGTGAGTCGAGCGGCCCACGAAGCGCTCGAGCACCCGCAGCCCGCCGTGGGAACGGAGCTCCTGCACCTCTACTCGGAAGACGTCGACCCCACGGGGCCCGACTTCGACACCGAAGACGAGCCGGAATATCAGGACGACCGGCCCCTCACGATGGTCGACCTGCTCAACTCTTGCCTCCGCACCGAGATGGAG
>JBBSOM010000438.1:0-3780 GCA_038259715.1 Longimicrobiales bacterium | reverse complement strand
GTCACTGACGCTTTCCGGCGGCCTGGCGTGGGAGCATCGTGAGCTTCTCGACAAGCAACTCGATCGGTCCACGCTCTATCACTTCCAGCGCCCGGACACGCGCTTCACCGACCTGCGCGCCACGTTCGGGTATTCGACCGCGCGCACGTTCGGGTACCAGATGGGCGGCGCGGCGGGAACGAGCCTCGTCGTCCGCGCGCGCCACAAGGCCCAGATGGCCGTGCCGGACTCCCTGTCCGGCCAACCCGGTCTGGACGGTTCGCTCGACGAAGTGCTCGCCCAGCTCCGCGCCTTCCACTCCCTTGGCGGGCGCGGGTACGCGTCCCACGTGCTGGCGCTGAGGGCCAGCGGCGGCGCGGCGGGCGGCCCCGGAGCCGACGCCGGCCACTTCGAGGTGGGCGGTTCGTCGGGCTCGACCGAGAGCGTCACGGGGCTCGCGCTTTTCGGGGGCTCGCCGGTCTTCTTTCCGGTCCGGGGCTACCCCACGGTCACGCGCTTGGGCCGGTACGCGTGGTCGGCCAGTGGCGAGTATCGCTTTCCGCTCGCTGTGATCAATGCCGGCCCGGGGACGTGGCCCATCCAAGTCGATCGGGTGATGGGCGACGTCTTTGTCGACGCCGGCAATGCGTGGGGTCCGGAGGTGGGGATCCAGGGCTATCAGAACCCCCGGCGCTCCGCGCTCGCTTCCGCCGGAGCGGAACTGGTGACCGGTATTCTGGCCTTCTGGGCGGTGCCGATGGATGTTCGCGTCGGCGCGGCGGTGCCCCTCGTGGAAGGCGACGGCGCTGTCGTGTATGTGCGGCTTGGGCTCTCGTTTTAAGGCTCTCTTTGCAGGGCTCTCGTGCCAGGGCTCTCGTTCCAGGGCTCTCGTTCCAGGGCTGGCTTGGGTTGCGTCTGATCTGCGCCGGGCTGTGCCTCGACCAGCCGGTGCCGCCTGATTGCGCCGCGTCCTCGCTTGGCCCCGCTTGGTCTTGCCTCGGGCGTCGCACCTGGTCCTCGCGTGGTCGCGCCTCGCCTGGTCTCGACTCGCGTGGTCGCGCATGGTCCTTCGCCAGGTCCTCGCGTGGGTCTCGCTTGGTCCTGCCTTGGGCGTCGCGCGTCGCGCCGCCTTCTCCCGTCCACGCCGTTGGGTCGGGCATGCCGGTCGTGATGGCTGCCGGGCGGCGATGACGCCGGGGTCGAGCTGGATATTCCGAAGATGTGGGAAAGTTGTCCCGTCCAGACATGGACAGCTTTTCGGATTCGGAGTCGGGAGGACCCGACATAGGGTGCGGAAGCGGCAGGCGTGACGCCTGCAGGCCGCCCTGCGGCTCGTCGCCGTACCGGTCGGGCTCGGCAGTCCTCCGGATGCGCGTTCGGACGGTGTCGGTCACGTCAGAGAGCCGCCCTGCCCGGGCTTATATTTCGGGGTGTCTTCGGTGTCATCCGGGAAGGAGGCCTCCCCATGTTCCGTGTTCCAGCGTCGCGCTCTGTTCGCTCCGGTCGCGCCCTTCCCGCCGCTCGTTCCGCCGCTCGTTCCGCCGCTTCCGGATACCGCGACCTGCAGCGCCGCGCATGGCCCTCCGCTCGATGGGCCGTCGTCCGGGAGGCGGCGCCCGTCGCCTACGGCGAGGTCACCCCCGCGCTCGACGAGGTCCCCGCGCTCGCCGAAGACGACGCCATCGAGGCGCTCGGCGACGAGATCGCCATGTTGGCCGCGCACATCCACTCGGCCACGCACCGGATGCTCGTGCTCATCGCTGATTTCGACGGGAGGCGCGGGTGGGAGCGTGACGGCCATCGATCCTGTGCCCACTGGCTCTCATTCCGGACGGGCTTCGACCTCGGAACCGCGCGGGAGAAGGTCCGAACCGCGCGTGCGCTCGTGGATCTGCCGGCTACCGGCGCGTGCATGGAGCGCGGCGAACTGTCTTTTTCCCAGCTCCGCGCGCTGACGCGCGTCGCGACGCCCGAGAATGAAGCCGACCTGCTGGAGCTCGCGAGAGGCTGCACCACCGCGCAGCTCGAGCGGCTCGTAAGGGGTTGGAGGCCGGGCAGCCGGAAGGACGAGGCGACCGGCGAACGGGAGCGTCACGAGACCAGGACGTTCTCGGTGTTTCCGGACGAAGACGGAATGTACCTCGTGAAGGGGAGGCTCGAACCCGAAGTGGCCGCCGTCCTGATGCGTGCGATCGAAGCGGCGAGTGATGCGCTGTATCGCAGGGACCGCGATGGCGCGGCACGGGCCGAAGTCTGCGCCGCCCTGGCTGGCGAGGACGAGACGCGGAAGGCCGCGGCGCAGCGGCGGGCGGATGCGCTCGGGCTGCTCGCGGAGCGGGCGCTGGCCGCGGGCTTTGGTGGGGTGGACGGCGGTAAGGGCGCCGGGAGCGGGGCTGTCGAGGGAGAGGCCGCCGAGGGCACCGGTGCCGACCCAGCTCCGATCTCCGGTAGCCGAGCCGAGCGCTTCCAGGCCGTGTTGCATGTAGAGCAGGCGACGCTTGGGGAGGAGTCGAACGTTCCGGAAGGGTGGACGCGGGAGTCGGCGGGCCGTCAGCCCGCCGGCTCGGATGCTCCCCATTCTCCACTTCCTCTGGTGGATCGCGCCGATCCGGGACCGCGATCCCACCTCGACGACGGCACACGCGTTGCAGCTGAAACGTGTCGGCGGCTGTCGTGCGACGCATCGCGGGTCCAGGTCACGCACGCGCCCGACGGCTCCGTGCTCGATGTGGGACGAAAGACGCGCACGATCCCTCCCGCGCTCCGGCGCGCACTCGAGACTCGCGATCGCGGCTGTCGCTTCCCCGGATGCGGACTCCGCTTCACCGACGCGCATCACGTGGAGCACTGGGCCGACGGCGGGGAGACCAACCTTGAAAATGTGATCTTGATGTGCCGCGTCCATCACAGGCTGCTGCACGAAGGTGGATGGCGGGTGGTGTGGTGGGGAGCCGGCCGGGCGGTTTTCGTGGACCCGCGTGGTGGTGAACACTTCGACGGCGGGTGGAGGCCGCCCAGTCACGGGAATGTCGACGCGCTGGTGGCTGCAAATCGCCTTCGCGGTGTAGAGCCGGACTGGCGGACGGCGAGCGCCCGCTGGAAGCGGATCGAGGACGTGCCGGACGAGGTCTGGGTCAGGGCGATGGAGGGGGTGGGATAGGCTGAGGTCGCTCTCCGGGGCTGGGTCCAACCCCGTTCGCACACGATCTGAACGATGCGGAAACCGATGGTGCGAAGCTCATCCAACGCACCGCGCCATACACTCCCGCGGCCGTCCTCCCCGGCGCGGCCGACCGCCCGTCCGGACGTTTCAGCTGAAGAGTTGAGCGCGGCGTTGAGGTGGGATCGCAGTCGCGGCCGTCGACGTCGTGGTTCACCCACTCCGTCAGCGGCGCACCCGCTCCCTCAGCGGGGCTCCCGCCAGGCCGCCGCCGCACGCTCCATGATTTCGCGGAGCTGGTCGTGGGGGAGCGCGGGAACGGTGTAGCCGTTGATTCCCGTCATGGTGCCGGCCGCGAGCATGGCGTTGAGGATCGCCTCTTCCGTGGCGTGCACCGTCGCGGGGATCAGCGCGTTCATGCGGTCGTTGGGGAGCATCTCCAGCGATGCGACCTCGCCCCGCTCGGCGGCGGCGTGCCGATTGGCGGTCGAGAAGCCCATGAAGATGTCGCCTGACCCGTTGTAGCCCATGCCCCCGACGCGCGCGAGCCCGAGCGCGGTGCGCTTCACGAGCCGCTTGACCTGCGTCGGCAGGAGCGGTGCGTCCGTGGCGAGCACGATGATGATCGAGCCGGCGCCTTC
>JBBSOM010000437.1:0-3782 GCA_038259715.1 Longimicrobiales bacterium | reverse complement strand
CGGTCGGGGCGAACCCCATCCCAATCGTCATCCCATGTCATCGGGTGGTTGCCGCAGACGGCCGCCTCGGGGGGTTCAGCGGTGGCCTGGACGTGAAAGTCGCGCTCCTCGCCATCGAGAATGTGTACGCCGACGGCACGACCCCGACCAGCAGGATCCATCCCGACATCCTTCGGCTCGACCTCTGACGAGCCCCACCTGAAACAGAAAGCGCGTCACCCATGACCCTGAGCGTCCGCTGTCCGCGGTCCGGGCTCCGTCGCATTGCGGCCCTGGCAGCCGGCCTCCTGTTTTGCGCCGCCGCGAAGCTCCAGGGCCAGACCGTCGAGTCCCGGGCGCCCGTCGAGCACTTCGAGTTGGGTGGACGCGTCCACGTACAGTACAATACCTCGTCGGTGGACGAGGATGTCGCGTCCGAGTTCAAGCTCCGCCGGGCCCGGATCTGGGTGGCGGCGCGCATCAACGACTGGATCGACGGCGCGGCCGACATCGACTTTTCCGGAGCGTCGGCATCGGCCACACTGGTGTTCATCCGGTTCGCGGTCGACCCGTCGTTGCACATCTCGGTTGGACAGCTCAAGCGTGCGTTCGATGTCTTCGAACTGACCTCCTCCGCCGACATCCTGGTCGTGGAGCGCGATGGGGCCATCCGCGGCGTGGACGGCTGCGCCGGAGTGGGCGGGCTCTGCTCGTACTCGCGCTTCACAGAGCAGCTCGACCTTTCGTCGCTCGACGTGGGGGTGATGCTCGAAGGGTCCGTCGCGGGCGGGCGGCTCTCCTATCTCACCACACTCACCAATGGACCGGGTCGAAACCAGGTCGACGAAAACTCCGCCAAGTCGTGGTCCGGTCGGCTGGCCTGGCATGCCGGCCACACGGTCACGCTCGCCGCGAACGCGGCCTTCCACGACCATCCGGGAGCCGACGGCAGCGCGGCATACGCACCCGCCGGCGGCCTGGACGTCGAGGTCGGGGACTTCAAGCAGGGACTCCACATCCAGGCCGGACTCCTCACCGGGGACAACTGGCGGAACGAGGTCGCCGACGGCGGGACCAGCACCTTCCTGACCACCCAGGCGATCGTGACGTACCAATTCCCGCTCCAGGGCGGGAAGATCCAAAGCGTCGAGCCATTGGCGCGCGTGAGCTGGGGCGATCCCGACAGGGACGCGAGCGGCGACGGTGGCATTCTACTCACACCCGGCGTCGTCCTCCACCTCGACGGTCGCAACAAACTGGCCGCCAACCTGGACGCGTGGCGTCCGCAGGGCGGCAGCACCGCGTGGTCCCTGAAGATGCAGGCGTACGTGTACTTCTGAGGCCGCCCCGGGGCGGCGAGCCACAAGGCCCGGCAGCCCGTCAAAAGCGCCCCGGCGACATTCCCTTCCAGAGTGGCTTCGTGTCTCCGTCGAGCACCCAGTCCGCAACGAGGTCACCGGTCGCGGGCCCGAGCGTGACGCCGAGCATACCGTGACCGGTGGCGACCACCACGCCGTCCGCGCCGGGCAGCGGCCCGACGATCGGGAGACCGTCCGAGGCCATCGGCCGCAGCCCGCACCACTCCGATAGCGGCGTAGCGCCGCCCAGAGCCGGGAAGTAGCGACCCGCGCCCCGGGTGAGCTGCTCGAGCCGATCGTGACGCATGTCGTGGTTCAGGCCCGAGAACTCCATGGTGCCGGCATACCGCACAAAGCCGCGCATCGGCGTGCAGAAGACGGAGACCTCGTGGAGTACGCACGCGATCCGCAGCGGAGGCGACGCGTCCGGCTCCACCGCCAGATCCCTGTGGTATCCTTTGCCCGGCTGCACCGGCAAACGGCCACCAAGACGGCGGGCCAGATTCAGGCTGAACGGCCCGGTGGCAAGCACGACGGCGTCCGCGTCGAGGCGCTCGCCGTCACGAAGCCGCACACCAACGGCCCGGCCACCCTCGACCAGAACCTCGTCGACGTCCGCACCGAGACGCACCCGCGCCCCGCGCGCGATCGTCGCCTCGGCCAGCGCAGTGACGAACCGATACGGGTCGAGCGTCGCGGCTTCCGGGTGGAGGACACCCCCCAGGACATCGTCGCCCAACGCGGGCTCAGCCGCGTGCATGGCATGCGCGTCCAGGGACTCGGGGTGGTAGTCGTAGCTTCGTACGAGCTCCGCTTCGTGGCCGGCGTCCGCCACCCCTGCCTCGGTCCGACAGACGTCGAAGTAGCCGTTGCGCACATAGCCGCAGTCGAGCCCTTCGTCCTCGACGAGTTCGTCGTAGAGGCGGAGCGTCTCCATGCCGAACGGCGCCATGACGTCCAGGCACGCACGGACGTGCTCCTCGGTGCAGTGGAGTGCGAAGTCGGTCAACCACCGATAGAGGTCGGGGTCCCAACGCGGCTTGATGTAGAGCGGGCCGGCAGGGTCCGCCAACTGGGCGAGAGCGCCGCGAATCCGACCTGGTTTGTTGAGAGGCGGGTGGTCGGCGCAGACCGTCCCGGCGTTCCCGAACGACGCGCCCGCCGCGAGTCGGTCTCGCTCGACGAGCAGGACGTCCGCACCGCGCGCGGCCAGACGGTAGGCAGCGCACACTCCGATGACACCTCCTCCCACGACGACCACACGTGTGCTCACGATGCCTCCCAGGTCAGCCCAGTGTCGGGTCCAGGAGCACCTTCACCGACCCGGTCCTTCTGCGGTTCGCCGCGGTCGACAGGGCATTCCGGTACTGCCCGAGGGGATACACATGCGTGACCATATCGGCCACGGGTGCGGCGCTCTCGAGGAGTAGATCGTGCGTAACCTGGAAGGTGTGCGCCTGCCCTTCCCGCCAATGCTCGATCCCGTACCCGACGAAGCCCTTCACGGCCAACTCGCGGGCCCAGACGAACGTCAGGTCGAGCTTCTTGATCTCGGCGGCGCACCCCAGCATGACGATACGGCCGCGGGGCGCCGCGAAGCGCATCGCCTGCGTGAGACTCTGCCCACTTCCAACGCAGTCGAAGATCAGCGGGAAGCCGCCTCCCGAGTAGACTTCGTCCCCCACGATCGGCATGTACGCCTGTGCCCCCGTCTCGATGAGCGCGTCGCGCGCTTCGTCTCCGGGTGACACCACCTCGCTGGCGCCCAGCGCCTGTGCGATCACGCCCTCGTGACCCCGCTTGATCTGCGCCACCAACTCGCCCCGGTACCCGGCTACACGCAGCGACCAGATGGTGCCGAGCGCAATGGGTCCGCTCCCGATCACCAGAATGGGCCCGTCCCCCCAGGGACGCATACCGAGCACCGCGTGCATCCCCACGGACAGCGGCTCGATGAGCACTGCGGTCCGGTCATCGAGCGCGTCGTCGACCGGGAAGAGCTGGCTCTCGTGCGCGACCATACGCTCACCCCACCCGCCCGGCAGGTCGGCGTGGTACCCCACCGTGGCGCCGCGGCGGAGCGAGTGGCCACCGACGTGCAGCGCCCCCTCCTCACCCATGCGGGCGCACGTGCAGTGCAGCCCCGCGGAGCAGGACGGGCACTGCTCGACCCCCGGATATCCGCGCATCGTGCACGAGATCATCGGGTCCACGGCGACGCGCTGGCCCACTTCGACCGCACGAACCGAAGAGCCCGTCTGGACGACCCGTGCGACGACCTCGTGGCCGAGCACGGCGGGAAACGAGCCGAACGGCTCCATGGCGGGGCGGGCCGACAAGGTCAGGCTGCCGACATCGGTTCCACAGATCCCTGCCTTCAGCACTTCGAGCCGCACCCAGTCCGGACCGGGCAATCCGGGCTCGGCCACGTCTCCGAGACGGAGG
>JBBSOM010000436.1:0-3790 GCA_038259715.1 Longimicrobiales bacterium | reverse complement strand
GGTCCCTCGGACGGCGCATGTGGGCCGGCGGCACGCTTCGCTTCTTCGAGCCGTTGCGGGTGGGAGACAAAGTCGAGCGTGTGTCGACCGTCAAGAGCGTCACCGCCAAAGAGGGGCGCTCGGGGGATCTGGTCTTCGTGACCGTCGGCCACCGAATCTTGGGTCCGGGGGGGTTGGCGTGCGACGAAGATCAGAACCTCGTGTATCTAAGCGCTCCCAACGGCTCGGCGCGGCGCGGAGGTGCTTCGCCCGGGGCCATGGCGCTCGAGGATGAGCCGGAATGGGAGGAGACGTTCCTGCCCACGAGTACCGCGCTCTTCCGCTTTTCGGCGCTGACTTTCAACGGCCACCGCATCCACTACGACCATCCCTACGCAACCGGATCCGAGGGCTACAGGGGCCTCGTGGTGCACGGACCGCTTCTGGCGCTCCTCCTCCTGGATGCGGGAATCCGTCGCACACCCGAGCGGGCCGCGCTGGCCTTCACGTACCGCGCCGTGGCGCCGGCGTTCGCGGACGAGACGGTCACCGTGGTGGGACAGACAGAGCCCGAGGACGGCGGCGTTCGTCTGCACGCGCTCAACGGGAACGGAGACGTCGTCACCCAGGCGACTCTGGAGTGGCGGGAATGACGGCGCGCTCCCCGGGTGCTTCCACCCTGCCCCTGGAGGGAATCCAGGTCGTGACGGTGGAGCAGGCGGTGGCGGGACCGTTCGCCAGCCGTCAGTTGGCCGACCTGGGCGCGCGCGTCATCAAGATCGAACGTCCCGGGGACGGAGACCTGGCGCGTCGCTACGACACCACCGTCGAGGGTCTGTCGAGCTATTTCGTTTGGCTCAACCGCTCCAAGGAGTCTCTGACGCTGGATCTCAAGCGCCCCGAGGGGGCGGCCATATTGGAGAAGCTTCTGGCGGTGTCGGACGTCTTCCTCCACAACCTGGCGCCAGGAGCCATCGAGCGCCTGGACTTTGGAGCCGAGCGGCTCCGCTCCACCTATCCCAGATTGATCGTCGCGTCGCTGTCCGGCTACGGCTCCCCGGGGCCCTTCTCGACCAAGAAGGCGTACGACCTCCTGGTCCAAGCCGAGACCGGCCTCCTTTCCATCACGGGCACGGAAGACACTCCGTGCAAGGTGAGCGTCCCCATCGCCGACATCTCGGCGGGCATGTACATGTTCAGTGGGGTCCTGGCGGCCCTGATCCAGCGAGGGCGGACGGGCTCCGGCTCCGTGGTCGACATCGCGATGATCGACACGCTCGGCGAATGGATGAGTCACCCGGCCTATTACGCGAGCTACGGTGGCACGCCCCCTGCCCGGACCGGTGCCCACCACGCCACCATCGCGCCGTACGGCCCGTATCCTACCGGAGACGGCAGGGTGGTGCTCCTCGCTGTTCAGACCGAGCGGGAATGGGTGAACCTGTGCGAACAGGTGCTTCGGCGAGGGGACATGATCACGGACGAGCGCTTTGCGACGATCCCCGCACGCGTGCAGAACCGCCGCGCGCTCGACGCCATCCTCGTGGACGTGTTCGGTGCGTTCACGGCCGATGATCTCGTGGCATGCCTCGACGAGGCGAGCGTCGCCAACGCTCGCATGCGTTCCGTGCAGGACTTCACGGAGCACCCGCAGCTCGCGGCTCGTCAGCGTTGGGCGGAGATCGCTTCTCCGGTCGGAACTCTTCGGGCGCTGCTTCCGCCCATCCAGCTCGACGGTGTCGCCCCGGTCATGGGGGCCGTACCCGGGGTCGGCGCGCACACCCGAGCGATCCTGGAGGAGCTCGGGCTCCCGCCCGACGACATTGCGGTTCTGGAGCGGGACGCCATCATCTGAGGTGCGACGCAAGCTACCAGGAGAAGCACCGATGGACACACCGACACTCCGACTCGCGCGCGCGGCGACCGGCCCGCACGAGCCGGACGAGACGCTCGCCGACCGGGCGAAGTTGTTGTTGTTCGACTACCTGGCCGTGGCCATCCGGGGCTCGGCGAGCCGTTCCAGCACCGTAGCGCGAGACGCGCTCCTGGTGGAGTCGGGTGCCAGGACCGCCGTCGTGGAGGGGACGGGCCTGCGCACAGGCACCGCTACGGCGGCGCTCCTCAACGCCGCGAGCGGGCACAGCCTCGAGCTGGACGATACACACGAGCCCGCGAGCCTGCATGCCGGGGTCGTCGTATGGCCCACCGTGCTCGCTCTCGGGGACGAGCGGGCCGTCCCGCCCGCCGACATGCTCGCTGCCGCGGTCGCCGGGTACGACGTCACCTGCCGTGTCGGTAGGATGCTGGGCGGCGCGACGGCGTACGAGCGTGGCTTCCATCCCACCGGAGTGTGCGGCGTCTTTGGCGCGGCCGCCGCCGCGGGGCGCCTGTTCGGTCTGTCGAGCGACGAGATGGCCTCGGCGTTCGGGATCGCGGCCACGGCGGCCTCAGGGAGCATGGAGTACTTGAGCGACGGCGCATGGACCAAGCGCCTCAATCCGGGTCTGGCGGCGAGCAACGGGATCCTGGCGGCCCGGCTCGCAGCCGGCGGCTTCCAGGGACCCAAGACCGCGCTTGAGGGCCGATCGGGGTTCCTCCGGAGCTATGGCAACGAGGGGTCGTTGGAGAGGGCGGACGTCGCCTTCGTGCTCGGCGAGGGAGTCCGGACAAGTAGCGTCAAGCTGTATCCGTGCTGTCGGTACATCCACGGGTGCATCGACCTTCTGATCGACATGGCCACCACCGAACAGCTCGAGCCGGCGCGGATCGACGCGGTCGGATGCGGGGTGCTGTCCGCCGGTATGGGGCTGGTCGCGGAGCCCGTGGCGCGGAAGCGGATGATCCAGAGCGAGGTGGACGCCCAGTTCAGCATGCCGTTCGCCGCCGCGCTGGCCCTGACGCATCGACGTGCTTTGCTCGAGGACTTCCAGAGCGCCCCCGAGAGGGCGCGGGAGCTGGCCGGGCTCATCGACCGCGTGGAGTGCTACACGTCCGAGCGCCTGGACGAAGCCTATCCAGAGCGCTGGGGTGCGGAGGCGTGGGTGCGTACCACGGACGGCCGGACGGTCCACCGCCGGGCGGACGGCTTCCGGGGCAGTCCGCTCCTTCCGGCGTCCTGGGACGACGTGCGGACCAAAGCGCAGGGGCTCGTCGGAGAAGGTACGGCTGAGCAACTTGCCGACGCCTGTCGCGCGTTCGGCGGCATCGACCCCGAAGGGGTCAGAAGCCTCACCGAGCTCCGGGAGAAATGGCGGTCTTCGGCCGGTTCCCGGAGGTAGTGTACCTAGGCTGGCCTGCGCGATGGTTGCCGCCCGTCCACCCTCCGTTCACTCGCTTCCAAACGCGAATTCGTAGTGCACAACGCGCTCGTCGTATCGGAGCATCATCTCCTGCACCACCGTCGGCACGACCGCCATACCGAGGTCGGGTCCGCTAAAAGCCTCGATGTCCTCCAGTGAGCGCCAGTCTGTGACGACCCGGAATTCCGTGCCCTCTCCGATCTCTCGGCGGAGAATGCTCGCGCGAAGGAACCCGGGTATGCTCGACAGCGCTTGAAACGTCTCGGTCCTCAGGTGCTCGACATAGTCTGCCGCACGCTCATGCCGGCATAGGCCCGTCCAGTGACGTGATACCATGCGTATGCTCCAGATCGATAAGCGTGAGAGGCCACCCTAAGTGGCTCTGGCCAGAAATACGATGATGTATTCTCGCACGTCACGCGGCGAGGGAGCGAGCAAGGTCGTGGCGTTCGAGGCGCTCCATGAGGTCGCGGAGGTCCGAGCGCGTGAACTTCCATTGGAAAGGCCGAGCG
>JBBSOM010000435.1:0-3790 GCA_038259715.1 Longimicrobiales bacterium | reverse complement strand
GGTGGCCGGGTCGTGCACGATCGAGCGCAGCACCCGCCGCACCATGAAGCGGGTCCCCGGAAGACGCTGGAGCAGGCTGCAGAGCTTCGGCCAGTGGGCAAGCCGGACGACCGGCGGAATCCGTTGACGGTACGCGGCGCCGGCGAGAATCACCATTCTGCTGAGGCGTCCGGCGCCTTCGTCGAGCAGGCGCAGGGCTGTCAGCAGGGCCACGCCCCCGCCGAGAGAATGGCCCACGAGCGTGACGTCCCTCAACGCGCGCTGCCTGATCAGCGTGTAGACGAGGTCGGCCTGGTCAGCGGGGGAGTAGCGGCCGTCGTTCGGTTTGGGGGCCGCGCCGAAGCCCTTCATGTCGACCAGGACGACGTGGCCTCGCCCTGCGAGCGACGGTAACCACGTCCGCCACGAGAACGACGAGCCACCGTAGCCGTGCAGGAGCACGAACGACGGGCCGCCCCCGGCCGGACGCCCGTGCACTTCGACGTGAAGGGGAAGGTCGAACACGGTCAGGCGTCGCGCTCGACCGGGAGCACGAAGCCCCCCCGGCATTCCATCTCACGGGCGACGGCCGGATGACACGTGAAGGCAAATACCTGCCGGCGGACTGAGATTTCAGCCAGCAGGTCCAGGCCCCTGGTCCGCCGGCCGTCGTCCCAGTTGGCGAGGATCTCGTCCACGAAGAGTGGGAGTTGCTCCAGCCCCTGATCGAGGTGATCCACGATGGACAGGCGAAGCGCGAGGTACGCCTGTTCCAACGTTCCTGTCGAGATGGGCGGGGCGAGTGGGGTCGGGGTCGACATATGGGGACCGAGGAGTTGGAAGTTTCCGGCGCCGCTCGACTCGTCCACGACGATGCGGTCATAGCGGTCTCCGGTCAGGCGGGCCAGGTAGCGGCCGGCGCGTCGCATGAGGTCGGGCTGGTGCTCCTCCCGAAAGCGGCGGTCCGCCTTGCGAAGGAGTTGGGCCAGGAGCCAGAGGCGGTCTCGCTCGACCAGGAGGGACTGTTCCTCGTCCTGGAGGGCGCCGCTTTCTCCATCCACCGCGTCCATGGTCTCGCTTTCCCGCAGGTGGGCCGCGTCGCGATTGAGCGCTTCGGCGCGGGTGGCCAAAGACTCCACCTGCTCGGTCAGCTCCTCGACGCGGGCCTTACGGCGGGCCAGGTCGTCGTCGTCCATCGTCCAACTGTCGCCGGCTGCCTCCGCGCTGCGGATCCTATCCCGGATCTCCTCGAGATCCGGGTGGGCTCGCTCCATCTCTTCCGTGAGCTGGTCGGCCCGTGTGGCGGCCTGCAGACGCTGACGAAACCGTTGTGCGCCTCGTGAGGCGTCGCCGGAGCCCTCCGCCTCGAGGCGGTGCGTGAGCGTCTGGAGCGCCTCCCCGGCTGCGGAGAAGTCCGCTTCTACGCGGACCTGCGCTCGGTCGAGTCGTGTGAGTTCCCGTTCGGCGCCATGCGCGGCTTCCCGGAGGCGTTCGGCACGCCGAACCTCTCGATCCAGGAGGCGGGACAGCGCCTCGGCGTCCAACGTGCGGTCCAGCCCGAGCGCGTGGGCCAGCCGCTCCGCTGCCGCGTCGGCCTCCGCGATGCGCGCGCGCATCCCGACCGAGGTGCCACGACGGTCCTCACGGTCGCGGAGGAGTTCCTGGATGCGCTCGAAGCCGGTGACGAGCGCCTCGTCAGGGTCCTCTCCCACCGAGCGACGGAGCGGCAGTCCGTCGAGCAGATCGGCGACGTGCTGTCGGGCTTGTCCATACGCGTCGCGGGCGTTCCGGAGCCGCTCGCGCAGGTCCCGCTCGGAGTGGGTCGAGCCCGCCCGGGCTGTTGCTCGGACTCCCAGGTGTCGTCCCAGAAGCACGGCGCTCACCACCGCGGCCATAGCGCCCCCGAGGGTCGCCCAGGCCAGCCTGTTCGCCGTACCCACGGCAAGCGCGGCGAGCCCGATGGTCAGGAGCGCGACCGCGAGGACCGGCGCACCTGGAGCAGACGAGCCTGGAGTCCGTTTGTCCGTGGCGTCCGCGTCCCGCGCGCGCGAACCCGGCCCGCCGGAGTCGGGACCGGATGCCGACGTCATGGATTCAGCCGCCTCGAGGATCCGGCGCTCGTCTCGAGCTTCGGCGAGCCGCCGTATCCGCTCGCGCAAATCCACCAGCGGAACGGCAGCCAGATCTCGTGCCCCCACCGCCGATCCTTCCGCGGTCAGCAGCGCCGCGGCTGCCGCATGGATGCGGCGGTCCAGGTCGCTCGCCTCCTGGCCGAGCGCCGCGAGCCGCGCCCTGTCTCCTGCGAGGCCCCCCGCATGCCCGAGAAATCGCGCGATTTCGTCTCCCCGGTCCAGAAGGTGGTGCTCCGCGTCGCCGAACGCGGCGATGTCGGTGGCGGGATGGGCGCGCTCTTCCAGGATCTGATCCCGACGCTGGCGGCCGCTCTCCACCTGTTCACGCAGCTTCGTCAACTCCTGGGAGGGATCGCCAGGGAAGCCGACCAGTTCATCGGGGGGGCCTCCGTCCTCCCGAAGGCTCTCGATCCGACTGAGTTGCGCGCGGAGCGGGACCAGCGCCTGGACACGCTCCACGGCGAGCTTCGCACGCTGCCGCTCGTCGCGGAGCTCGCGGAGTCGGGCTCGAACGGTTTCCGCCTCGGCGACCATCTCGCGTAGGCGACGGTCGGCTTCGGCGGCGCTGCGTCGCCGGTCCCGGAGCGCCCTCGCCTGGTCGCGAAGCTCCCGGATGCGTTGGTTGCCGCGGCGCGTGGACCTCCAGAGCGCCCCGGCCTCCTGCTCGAGCTCCGCGACGACCTGCCGCGCCGGACGGATGTCGGCGGCGCCCATGGCTCCCACGATCCGGTCCTGCACGCGCCCCCAGGTCTCGCCGTCCAGTCCCGCCAGTTCGGCCAACGTGAGTGCGTAGACCTGGCGGAAGACGGTCCGAGGCACGTGCTCGGCCCAGGGAAGCGTCCGGTTGCGCAAGTCTTCCCGGCGCCCGTCGACGGTCATGTGCCCGGCTGGGTGTGAGCGGAGGCGGCGCTCGACGTTGGCGCAGCCGCCGGCGCCGAGGCGCACCGTCATCGAGCCGCTCGCGTCGGCTCCGTCCCACGGCGCGTATGGGTGGGCTTCCTTCGAGGCCGGATAGAAGCCGTAGAGCATCGATGTGAGGAAATGGAAGACCGTGGATTTGCCCGCCTCATTTGGCCCAAGGACGACCACCAGCCCGGGGAGGGCATCGGGTCCCGTCGACAGACCGGACAGACGGCCGAACGCATCGATCTGGAACCGTTCGATCCTCATGAACTCTCTCCGTCGCCAAGCAGCCGCGCGGCCAACTCACCGTCGGCATCGTCCAGCAGCCGCCTCACGTAGCGTTGGAGTTGGCGCGGGTCCTCGCCGGGGGCGCCCGCCAGTTCACTCGGGTCGAGATCGTCGATCGATTCCTCACCGCGCCGCACGGACTCCAGAAGCCGGAGCGCTTCCCCGAGCACATCCTGACGGACGCGGTGCTCCTCGATGGGGATCACGGGATGCACCCCGTCGGTCCACACCACGACCTCGAGAGCTCCCAGGAGCTGGCGCAGCTCCTTTGCGAGGATGTCCCGGTCCTCCTCGGTGCGCAGTTCCTTCCAGAGGGGTGTAGCGCCGCGCAAGACCACCCGCACCATCCACTCCGTTCCCGCCGCCCCGGGGTCGTTGGCGCGGGCGGCTCGCCACGCGCGCTCGATCAGCCGCTCCAGACGGTCCAGGGAGTCCGCGCGTTCCAGCTCGTCGAGCCGGAGCGTCTCCCAGCGGACCGGCGCCAGGGC
>JBBSOM010000434.1:0-3794 GCA_038259715.1 Longimicrobiales bacterium | reverse complement strand
GTAGTCCCGGAGTCGGAAGCCGAGGGCGGCGGTCTGCCGCAACCCACCGTCGAAGGACAGGGTAGCGCCGCTCCGCTCCCCCTGGAACAAGGAGAGCACGCCCCGGACCCCAAGTTCACCCCCTGTCGCATTCACGTATCGGGCGCTGTCCACGATCACCACGCTGACCGCAGAGAAGTTGCCCGAGTAGCTCTCCACCGAGCCGCCCATGGTGACGACCAGGTCCTGGAAACGGACCTGAGCGTCGCCCGCGGCCGGAGAACACAGCAGCGCGCCGACCACACAGGCCAGGCGCACCAGACGTGGGACGCGAGGGCGGCCGCGACTCATTGCGCCACCGAGCGGACGGATTCGCGGAACTGCCGGGCTCTCAGGAGGACCTGGTCCCTGTAGTTCACCAGATGCTGCCGGTACTCGTAAAGCCGGCGGATACGCTCTTCCAGGGTGAGTGGAACGGGACCGGCCGACGTGCTGTCGGCTGCCGCCGGACGACCGCTCGTGGGTTGCCCCGAAACCACAGGCACCTGGGTGTCGCCGAATCGGTCGATGTTGTTCAGGAGATCGCCGACCTGGCGCCGGAGCCGCAAGCGGTCGTCGAGCGATTTGATCCGCCGATCCACCTCCTGGATGGTGGTGTCGGCCGTCGCCGCGCGCCGTTCCAGGAGCCCTGCCTTCTGGAGCAATTCAGCCGGCCCGTCACGTGGATCGACCTTGATCTCGGGCATGACGATCGGTTCGATGCGGAAGCCTTCGGCATTCTCCGACTCCAACGACTTCAACTCGTTGTCGAGGTCGCGCCATATGTCGTTGAGCTGTGCACGCTGCTCGGCGCTCGACGCGGCATCCATCTGCCCTAGCAACTCTTCGAGCCGTACCGTGATGATGTCGATGAGGCTCTGGCGGGCGGCGGAAAGCGAGTCGAGCGTCCGGCGGACACGCTCCTCCTGCGCGCCGTACGGGACGCCGACGTCCTGAGCATGAGCGCTAGCTCGCTCCAGGGCATCGGCATTGCCGGAACGTCGCGCGCCCCGGACCTGCTCGAGGGCGTCGTCGAACTGCTGAGCGAGGACGCGCTGGGCGCGGAGCGCGGAGTCGTATTCGGCCTGGGCTGCCTGGTACTCGAGGCGACGCTGGTTGACCACCTGGTCCGTGGTCTGGGCCACCAGCCTCTGCACTCCTCCCACCGGCAAGGCCGCGAGCGAAAGCACCAGCGTGATCGCCGAAAGCCCCGCCGGCGCCGTCCACGACTTCCTTGTCCGGGCTCCGCGTAAGGCGCTCACGCCTCGATCCCGTACTTCTCGAGCTTGTAGTAGAGAGCGCTGGATTTCAGTCCGAGCAGCCGGGCGGCCTCCGCCTTGACCCCGTCCGCCTGCTCGAGGGCCTGGCGGAGCAGACGCTCCTCCAGGCCCTCCACGGCGCGATTGAGATCCAGCCCCCCCGACGGGAGCGACGCTGAAGACTCGACCGTCTCAGAGGCCTTGAGCGGCCTTGGCGGGGGCGCAACAACTACCCCCAGGGCGGGGATGTCGTCGACGCCTAACTCCTCCGCTTCAGCCAGAACGAGGGCCCGCTCCACCACATTCTCGAGTTCGCGTACGTTGCCCGGCCAGTCGTACGAGGCCAGGAGACGAAGCGCGGCGGCACTGGCGGTACGCGCCGGAGACGCGGTGCGGGTGCCCAGTTTCTCGATGAAGTGGTTCACGAGAAGCGCAATGTCCTCCTTCCGTTCGCGGAGCGGCGGCAGCGTGACCGGCACCACGTGCAGGCGGTAGAAGAGATCCTCCCGGAAGCTACCCCCGCCACGGAGCGTCTCCGGCGTGGCGTTGGTGGCGGCGATGATGCGCACATCCACCGGGATCGTTTCTTCGCCACCGACGCGTTCCAACTCCCGCTCCTGGATGACGCGCAGCAACCGTATCTGCGTGGTCTGCGGAACGGTGGCGATCTCGTCGAGGAAGAGCGTTCCCCCGTCGGCGAGCTCGAAGCGCCCGCGGCGGCGGCGCTCGGCGCCCGTGAACGCGCCCTTCTCATGCCCGAAAAGCTCGGAGTCGAGCAGGTTCTCGTTCAGTGCGCCGCAGTTGACGCGCACGAAGGCTCCGTCCCGCCGGGGCGAGCCCGCGTGGATGGCGCGGGCCACCAATTCCTTTCCGGTGCCGGACTCCCCGTAGATCATGACCGTCGAATCACTGCGGGCCACGCGCTCGACCCATCGGAACACATCGGCCATCGGGGGCGACTCGCCGATCATCTCGCTGTAGCGGCCGCCGTTTCCGTCGCGCAGATAGGCGTTCTCCACGCGTAGCGCGACGTTCTCCCGCTTGAGACGCAGGCGCTCCGTGCGCTCGCGCACGAGCCGGTCCACCTTGACCCCGAATTCCTCGGAGGAGAACGGCTTGGTGATGAAATCGGCCGCACCGAGCTTCATCGCTTCGACCACCTTCTCGATGGTGCCGTGTGCGGTGATGACCATCACCTCGGTCTCGGGCGTGGTCTCCTTGACCCTGCGCAAGACCTCCATTCCGTCCATGCGGGCCATCTTCAGGTCGGTGATGACCAGTTCGGCCGACTCCTGCCCGAGCAATTCCAGACCCCGCACGCCGCTTTCCGCGGAGCGCGTGCGATGACCCCGACGACGCAGCAGGAGCTCGAGCCCCTCCCGCATGGAGTCGTGGTCGTCGATGATCAGGATTTCGGCCATGAGCGTCGGTTACCCTGCGGAAATGGGCACGGGAGGATCATCCAGGCTACCGAAATATACGCGGAATTCCGCACCCCTCCCACCACGTGTCTCCTCCGGCTCACGCAATTCTACCCGGCCTCCGTGGGCTTCCGCGACCTTGCGGACGATGGCCAAGCCGAGGCCGGCGCCCTGCTCCTTGTCGGTCACGAAGGGCTCGAAAATGCGATCCCGGAGCTCGGGTGGCACGCCCGGCCCGTCGTCGGAAACGGACACGACCACCTCCCCGCCTTCCGACCACGCGCTCAGCCACACGTGGTCGGCGGCCTGCGCCGCGTTGCGAAGCAGGTTCAGCGTCGCACGCTTCACCTGGTCCGCGCTGGCACGAGCCAGGAGCGGTTCGTCCTCCAGATCGATCTCGAGCGACCCCCCCTTCTTGTCCAGCTCGGCGCGAGCGAGCTCCGCCGCTTCGTAGAGCGGCTCACGGAGGTCCGTCCGCTCGCGGCTGGGTGCGAGGGGCCGGGCGAAGGCCAGGAAGTCATCGATGATGGTGTTCAGTGCGGAAACCTCGTTCCGCACCCGCCGCATCAGACGTTGCCGCTCGTCGGCGTCGTCCGTCTCCGCCGCCGCGGACGCAAACAGTTCGAGCCCGCCCAGGGGATTGCGGATTTCATGCGCGACCTGCGCCAGCATCAGACGAAGCTGTTCGTCGCGTTCCTGAACCCCAAGGCGCATGCGTTCCATCGCGCGCGACAGTCTGCCAAGCTCCTGTCCCCGCTCCGGCGCAACGGGAACGTTCATCCGTCCACGCTGGATGCGGAGCGCCACCCGACTGAGTCGCTCGAGCGGCGCGACCACGCGAGCCGCGAGGAGGCCGGCGATCAGAGCGGCGAGTATCGCCGCGACCGCCGTTCCGTAGAGAATGCGACGGCGTAAGCGGTCCAGCGGTGACAGATAGTCCGCGGGCATCAGCACCGCGAGCAGAAGCGCCGAGTCCTCGAGCTTGGCGAATCCCCACTTGTACAGGCCACCGTCCGACCCCCGGAAGGCCCGCGTCGTTGCGTTGCCCCACGCGCGGGCGGAATCGAGTTCCGGCTTGAACTGGTCGAGGAAACGC
>JBBSOM010000433.1:0-3801 GCA_038259715.1 Longimicrobiales bacterium | reverse complement strand
GCGCATCGAGGCGCTTCCCGTGCCGGCGGATCATGATTCCTCCGACTTCGTGCTCGGCGCCCATGGACCCGAAGCGCGCGCGTCCAGCGATCGGTGCGCGACGTGCCACACGGTCGAACGGTGCGTCGCGTGCCACGTCGACGACCAGCTCAGCGCGATCCAGGCGATTCCCGCGGCGCCCGCCGACACGCATCTGCCGGACTTCGTGGCGCACTATCCGAAGCCCGCGTCTCACATCGCTGAAAGCTGGTTTCTGGGACACGGCCGCCAGGCGAGCGCCGATGAGTGCAATACCTGCCACACCCGTGACGACTGCGCCGCCTGCCACGTGCAGCCACTTCCGGCCCTGGTCGAGGCGCTTCCGGCCCGCAATCGGACGAAGGCGCCGGGCGTGATGTTGTCGCCGAGGCCGCCGGAGAGTCACGCGTCGCCTTTCTTCCTGGAGACGCATCCCGCTCTCGCTTCCGCCGACGACCGGAGCTGCAACACGTGTCACGAACAAGCGTTCTGCGCGGAGTGCCACGATGCGGCGTCGGGGAGCGGCAACGTGTACCACCCGGCCAACTTCGTTGCGCGTCACGCCGCCCGGGCGTTCGGACGGAGCGAGGATTGCGCGACGTGCCACAACACGGCCGTGTTCTGCCGCTCGTGCCATCAGCAGAGCGGCCTCGGTGCCGAGGGCCGGCTCGGGCCGGGTTTCCACACCGCCGAGCCGCTCTGGCTGCTCAGGCATGGTCAGGCGGCGCGTCAGGATCTCGAGAGTTGCGCGTCGTGCCACCAGCAGAAGGAGTGCACGCAGTGCCACGGGGTACTCGGGGCCTTCAAGATCAGCCCTCACGGCCGGGACTTCGACGCGGAGAGCGCGTGGAAGCGCAACCCGCGTACGTGCTTCGCATGCCACATCGGTAATCCCCTGGAGGGAGGCGGCTCATGAGGGCCGAACGCGGAATCCTTGTCCTGCTGGCGGTGGCGGCGGTCGCCTGCGGCCGTCCGCAGGACCAGCGCACGGACTCCCTGGATCCGGCGGGGGCGATGAAGAAGCTCGAGGAGATGCCGATCCCCTTGAAGGCTCAACTCGACAGCGGCTCCGCGGCGTTCCGCGCGAAGGATGTGGACGGCGCGCTCCGGCACTACACGGCGGCGACCGAGATCGATGACGGCGTGGCGGCCGCATGGTTCGGCGTCTACATGGCGCAGAAGGCGCTCGGCCACGTCAAGGAGGCGCTCGCGGCTTTGGAGCGCGTTCAGTCGTTGGCTCCGGGCGCGACGCTGGTCGAGCCAGTGGGAGGCACGACTTCATGAAGCACAACGGGCTCGCGACGCGCGTCGCAAGGGTGCTCGCCGTGGCGTCCTTGGGGACCGTGGCCGCCTGCAAGGGGGGCCATCACTTCGAGCCGCCCGACAAGGAGCAGCGCGTCGAAGCGGCGGAGTCGCTCTACTCGGCTCAAATGTTCGATTCGATCACGTGGGCCAGCGACAGCGTCCGCGCCCTGGATGGAAACGGCGTGTATGCGGCCCGGTGCCGCAAGTGCCACGGCCCGATGGGTCAGGGCGGAACCGCGTACGCGAAAAGCCGTGAGTTGCAGGTGCCATCGCTGGTGTCGCCCGACTGGCGCTTCGCTTCGTCGCTGGACTCGATCCGGCACCGTGTCTTCGTGGGCCACGCGGCGGGAATGCCGAACTTCGGTGTGGCCGGCATTACGTCGCGGGAGATCGACGCGGTGTCCTTCTACGTGATCGACCAGCTTCGCCCGGACGTGTTGGGAGGCGATGGGAAGCACTAGACCGCCTGCGTCGACGCGAGGTTGACCGGCTGAGCGCAAGACTTAGTTTTGAGTGCTTCCCACCATGGGTCGGGAGCGGTGCGTTCGCCTCGTTAGCTCAATTGGTAGAGCAACTGACTCTTAATCAGTAGGTTCTAGGTTCGAGTCCTAGACGGGGCACTGGACGGTTCGGGGCCCTTCAATGCCGTACGGCGTTGAAGGGCCTCGCTGGTCAAGAGGGCTTTTCGCGCATGAGCAAGCAATCGGGATTGCGGGAGGTCCCCGGCGTCGGCGTCTCCATCGAGGCGGATCTCCGGGGGCTCGGCTTCCGCGAGGTCCGGGACCTGGTCGGTCGCGACCCCGAGGAGATGTATGCGCGCCTGTGTGCGCACCAGGGCGTGCAGGTCGACCGATGCATGCTGTACGTCTTCCGGTGCGCGGTGTACTTCGCCCAGACGCCGGATGCGGATCCGGAGTTGCTGCGGTGGTGGGCCTGGAAGGACGCCGCCGACCCGCCGCTCCACCTGCTGCGGGTAGCGACCCGTCGTTAGATTTCGGGTCCTCCAGTTCAACCGAGTCACGCCTTCTGGACATTCTGCCTCAGCCCGACGACAGCGCCTGCGGGCCCACATGTCTCCACGCGGTCTACCGCTTCTTCGGAGACGCGATGGACCTCGATCGGGTGATCCGTGAGGTCACGCCGCTCGATACGGGGGGCACGCTCGGCGTCTTTCTGGCCAACCACGCGCTTCGGCGTGGCTACGATGCCATGCTGTACACGTACAATCTGGACATCTTCGATCCGACGTGGTTCCAGCGTCCGGCGGGCGACCTTCCGGGGCTGTTGAACGAACAGGTCGCACGGAAACCCGGTGCGCGGCTCGGCGTGGCCACGAATGCGTACCTGGACTTCCTGGAGTTGGGTGGCCTCATCCGCTTCCAGGAGCTGCGTCCCGACCTGATTCGCGGTCATCTGAGCGACGGGCACCCGATCCTCACCGGGCTGTCGGCCACGTATTTGTATGGGTGCGCGCGCGAAGTGGAGCGGGGCGGGGGGCGACTCGAGTACGACTCGGTCGGCGGAGAGCCGACCGGCCACTTCGTGGTGGTGAACGGCTACGACGCGCTCACGGACTCCGTGCTGGTGGCGGATCCGCTCCACGAGAACGCGTTCGGCTCGCACAACTACCGGGTGGGCATCGTCCGGCTGCTCGGTGCGATCATGCTCGGCGTCCTCACGTACGACGGCAACCTGCTGGTCATCACACCCAAGGACGGTGCTGCGTGATCCCTCTGGTCGTGGTGGAGAATCCCAAACGGTGGCCCTTCGACATGGACGGCGTCGAAGTGGTGTCCGCTCGGTCGTACCTGGTCGAGCCGCGCTACGCGGAGATGAAACGCGTGACGGTCTTCAATGTGTGCCGGCGCTACGGGTATCAGAGCGTAGGGTACTACGTGTCGCTTCTGGCCGCGGCGCGGGGGCACCGGCCTCTGCCGTCCGTGGCCACGCTGCAGGCCCTTTCGGCGTCTCCCCTCGTACGGCTCGTCTCGGAGGAGCTGGATGAACTGATCCAGAAGGGCCTGTCGCAGATCAAGTCCGAGGAGTTCAGCCTCAGCGTCTATTTCGGCAAGAACGTCACGCAGCGCTACGATCGATTGAGCCGCGCGCTCTTCAATCAGTTTCCGGCGCCTTTCCTGCGCGCGCGCTTCACCTGGGAGGAGGGTTCCTGGCGCCTCGCCGCCATCCGCCCGATCGCCACGGCCGAGATCCCCGAGGGGCACCTGCCTTTTGTTTTGGAGCGCGCACGGGACTACTTCGCCCGCCCGACGCGGGTGACGTCCCGGAGCCAGGAAACGCGCGACGACATGGCCATCCTCTGGTCGTCGGACGACCCCATGCCGCCTTCCAACGAGACGGGGATCCGGCGCCTGACACGCGCCGCGGGGCGCCAGGGCATCGGCGTGGAGATCATCGGACCCAACGACTACGGGCGACTGGCGGAGTTCGACGCGCTCTTCATCCGCGAGAACACGGCCG
>JBBSOM010000432.1:0-3810 GCA_038259715.1 Longimicrobiales bacterium | reverse complement strand
GGTGCGCGCTCCTGATCTCGTGCGTGTTCCCCGGTCGGGCGGACCTCTCCGCCCAGACGGTCTATGGAATTCTCCTCGATCGGGACACCGGCAAGCCGGTCGATCTGGCGTTGGTCATGCTGATCACGGCTGACGGTGATTCGGTCGCCTCGGCCCTGTCGGACGGGAATGGCGAATTCCGATTGGCTGCCGCCGGGGCCGGCCATTACCGCCTCGCGGCGAGCGGCCTGGGCTATAAGCCGACCATCTCATCGGGCGTGCTCAACCTTCCGAAGGGCAGCAGCATGACCCTGCAGTTCCGGATCGAGTCACGCCCGGTCGAGATCGCCGGCATCACCGTCGAAGCGTTCGCCGCGAAGGAACGCACGCCCAGACTCGTGCAGAATGGCTTCGTCGCGCGGGCCCAACGGGGATTCGGGCGTTTCATCACGCCGTTCGAACTCGAGAAGTCGCCTGCCCCGAGCACGTCCGATCTGTTGGCGCGCACCGGCCGGGTCACGACCCGCTACCACACCGGGGGCGACGAGATCATCATGCTCGGCGCCGGCGGCTACTGCGTGCCGACGGTGTTCCTGGATAGTCAGCGGCTGACGATGGCGGATATGTCGATCGACGCGATGGCGCCCAAATTCGATCTGGAAGCCGTCGAGGTCTACAGGTCCGCGGCCGAGGCACCGCCTCGGTTCGGGGGCACGAGCGAGGGGTGCGGGGTCATCGTCCTCTGGACGAAAGCGCGGTAGCCGCCCGCCTACGGCACCACCACGATCGGACGGCTGGTGATGGCCGGCGAGCGGCCAGGGAGCTCGAGCTTGAGGTGGAGCGTGTACTCTCCGGGGTCCAGGTCGGGAAGCTGGAGGACCACCGAGCGGAAGAGCGATTGCACCTGATCCGAACCTGTGTCCTGGAACGACACTTCCACGGGCTGTTCGGGCTCGAGCAGGCCGAGGAAGTCACCGACCCGGGCCAGGAAGCCCGGACGCCCTTTGGTGAAGCCCAGCGTGACCTGGGCTGCTTGGTCGACCTTCAGTCCGTAGACTTCCCATACCACCGTAAACCGCTCACCGAGATGCACACGCACGTCCGGCCGCACGTTGGGGACGGCTTCGTCGAGGGTCGTGGGGAGTGGGGTGTCGGGGTTCAGGATCAGGAGGTCAGACACCGCGACCAATCCGGGCACCATCGCGTCCTGCCGGACGCCCTGTCTGGCGCGCCAGGCGCGTTTGCCGGCTGAATCGAGCACCTCGAGGCTGCTCACGTACTTCCCGGGGGGTGCGCGGAGCGTGAAGACTCCGTGCGCGTCGGTGCCCCGCACCTCGCTCAGCGCGCCGCCGTCTTCCGGAACAAGAAATAGTGCCGACTTCACGGGCCCGTCCACGGCGTCGAGCGGCGTCCCGAATGCAGGTTCATTGGCCGCCTCGACGCCCTCGGGCAAAGGCGTCGCGGGGCGGTACGCGCCGACGACCAGCATCTCGTCGCCCCGGCGGAATCGACCGATCTGGGACTCCAGGGCGCGAAAGTCCGGCGCGTAGGGAGGCGCATACCAGGTGCGGGCCTCCCGCGGCGCCGTGATCCAACTCTCCGGCGGGATGTCGGACGGAGAGCTCAGGAACTTCTCGGGAAAGAGATAGCCGCGGCTCTTCGGATTGTGGTGGCCGAGCACCTGTCGTGTGTCCTGCAGCGAGAAGCGCCCACCGCGCATGAGCTGCTGGGGATTCTGTATGCGGCTCCACCCGATGATGCGGCCGTAGCGAACGAGCGTCTCCTCGAGGTCTTCGTCCCAGAGCATCCCCTGAGGATTCTCGGCGTCCTTCTCGTTCGTGGCTTCGACCCAACGCGCGTAGTGGTCGGTCAGTCGGTCGTTTCCCTCGACGAGGTAGAGCGGGTCGGAGAGCCGCCAGAAGAGCTTCCACTCGCGATCCCGCTCGGCGGGGTCGGCCTTGTCGAATCGCTTTTCGTCGTCGGGGCTGAAGATGTAGCGCGGCGCCGCCCAGCGTTCGCGTTCCTTCTTCGGCATCGCAGCCACGGCATCCGAAAACGCCGCTTCGGCGTCGACCCACTTCCGCTGGAGATGCAGCGCGTAGCCCAGGAGTGCGGAGCACCACCACGTCTCCTGGAGACCGCACCCCTTTGCCACTGTTTCGGCTTTCCCGAAACTCCCGCGTTCGGCCAGGTAGCGAACCAACTGGCCCGTAACCCATGGATCGCTGGCCTGCGCAGCCGCGGCCTCCAGGACCTCGATGAGCTGTTGGCGCGCCATGTCGACTTCGGGCGCTTCGGGAGGAAAGTCGGCCTCGTCCTCTCCTCCGAACCAGATGCAGATCCGACCGATCTGCTGGTCGCAGCCACCCTGGTGCCGGTCGTTCTCGACGGGAATGCGGCTTTGCCGGAACATCTCGAAGTCGCGCTGGCGGTTGTGGGCCGCCTTCACGAGGTCCTTGGCTGACTGCGAGGACGCTGCTCCGGGCACGGCCAGCAGGATGCCGACAAAGAGCGCCAAAGCCGGAAGAGCCGATCGACCGGACGGTGTGGCAGGAAACCGCATGGAGCCCCCTGGGCGGGTAGGTGCCGCGTCACCGTGTCGAGCACGGCGGAACGCGTAGCGTCGCTCGGATACACCGGCCGGCTCTGCGGTGGTCCTCGGAGCGGCACCACTACCTTGTACGAATGGCCTTTCCCCTCATCGACCATCTCGTGTACGCGTGTTCCACCCTCGACGAGGGTCTCGACCGTGTGGAAGCGCTGCTCGGTGTACGCCCTGCGTTGGGGGGTCGGCACCCGGGCTTCGGCACGCACAACGCGCTCCTCTCGCTCGGGCCCACCACGTATCTGGAGGTCATTGCCCCGGATCCGACCCTGGCTCGCCCGGTGCGCGGGCTGGCGTTCGGGCTCGAGGGGCTACGCCGTCCGAAGCTGTCGACGTGGGCGCTGCGTTGCGAAGCCATCGATGAGGTGGCCGCGCGGAGCCGGGTGGGACTTGGTTCGGTCCTGGCCGGGACGCGGCAGACGCCGGACGGTACCGTCCTCGAGTGGCGCCTGACCGATCCCTTCGCACTGCCTCTGGGCGGGGCGGTGCCCTTCCTGATCGCGTGGGGCGACACGCCGCACCCGGCAGGTGCCGTGCCGAAGGGCGGCACACTGGTGGATTTCCGCGTGCTTCATCCCGAACCGGAACGCGTGCGCAGCGCCCTCGACGCGCTGGGGGCGGCGCTCGACGTGGACCGGGCCGAGAACCCCGGCCTCACGGCCGGCATCCGTACGGAGCAGGGGCGGGTCGAGCTTCGATGACGGTGCCTGATGGATGGGTTGGGTGAAGGCCGCAGCCGATCGACTCAAGACGCTCCTGCAGTCGGTGGCCCGAGGCGATTCACATCCCATCACGTAACCGTAAGTCGCGCGACGCCGAAGACCCTGTCGTCCTGGGTGCGGAGGATGACCTCGTAGTGTCCGGGTGGCGCCAGTCCCCCCGAGGGGTGCCACCCGTCCCAGACCCGGAAGCCTTCTTCGTGGGCGACGATCTCGATATCACGCGAGACACGTACGGTTTGCCCATCATGCTTCCACTCCAGGCTCACCTCGGTCGGAACGGCCGACGGCGCGAAAACCTGGACCAGCACGACGAGCGACGAGCCGAAGTCACTTGCCGGTGCCGTGCGCTCGAACGGATCCACAAGGGTGAGACTGTCCTGGTCGATGTCCGCGGCGAACGTCGCGCTCTCGAGCCGGAGCGGCACCGGCGGCACTAGGACGGGCAAGCGTATCGCCACCAGGAGCATGACCGCGCCCGCAAGCATCAATCGAAGGGCCGTGCCG
>JBBSOM010000431.1:0-3821 GCA_038259715.1 Longimicrobiales bacterium | reverse complement strand
GCACTGGTGAGAGGATCGGGCTTTCCCATCACCTGCCCGGGGAGGCCGAACGGCCCGTCTTTGCCCTGCCCCATGAGCGCCGCCAGCTCGTACCCCGGCGCAGGGGGCGAACCCTCCGTCCGGCCCGCGTCTGCGTACTCCGAGGCCAGGTCGCCCAGGTTGGTGCGGGAGCGGTCCCAGGAGCCGTTGCGCATGTAGGCCCCATTGACCTGATAGCCCCAGCGCTGGTCAGCGGAGACACCTGCGTGGCGCGCGTCCACGCCCAGGGTGGACAGTTCCCCGGCCGAAAGCGTGACCCGCGTACCCTGCACCTGGCGGGCTGAGGGCGTGGAGATGCTCAACACGCCGCTGAACGCGTTGGCGCCGTACAGCGCGGAGCTGGGTCCTCGCACCAACTCGACGGACGCGCCCTCCTCGGTGACCGCGATGAAAGGCCACTCCTGGGCACCCACCAGGGGGTTCCCCTGATCCACGCCGTCCACCAGCACCAGCATGCTGCGCGTGCTGGGCTCGTTGAAGCCCCGGGCGGTCACGTTGAAACTGTTCACGCCGCTCTGCATGATGTGCACGCCGGGCATATCCTGGACCAGCAGCGGCGCCTGGCCGGTGACGAGAACGTCCTTCACGCGCTCCGGAGCCACCACGGACACGGAGGACACGCTCTCGATCACGCGTTCGGGGCGGCGCGAGGGAGCCGTGACGATCACCTCGCTCAGTTCCAGCGGCTTCGGCTCCAGCGCGACGTCCAGCACGGCAAGGTCGGTGGACACCGTCACGCGCGCCTCGTGGGGCGCGTATCCGTACCAGGTGAAGCGAAGCGCGTACTCCCCCGCCGGAAGGGCCGCAAGGACGTAGCGTCCGTCGGCGTCGGATACGGCGTACACCTCCCGGGGTCCCCGGGCTGCCACGACGATGTCGCGCAGCGGGCGTTCGGTGCGCGCGTCCACCACGCGTCCCCCGATGCTCCCCGTGGCCTGACCGGACGCGAGAGCCGGCGCGCCGGCGTGGGTCGCTACCGCCACCGCGGCGACCATCGCCGCGCGACGGATTCTTCCTGCCGCTCCCCTCATGCGTATCGCCTCACTTCCTGTATCGCTCCGGCACGTCGTACGGGGTGTTTGGATGGCCGAACGTGAGGCCGACGATGGTGTCCAGGGCAGGAGACCCCGAGATGGCATGAGACGCCAGCATCCCGGAGATTGTCGCCGCCTCCACGCAGCCCACCCCGAACGAGCTCCAGGTCCAGTCCCCGGCCAGGACGAGGTTGGAGAACTTGGAGTCGAAGGGGTGGAGGCGGTATCGCCCGGTCCCGGGCAGGGACTGCACGTAAAGTTCGCTGGGTTGGACGTTTCCGCGGGAGTACTGCGCCGACACCCGCGCCGGGCCGGTGCGATTCTCCGGGTCGTGCAGGCAGTGCCAGTCGAAGTCGCCGTGCTTCGCCACCTTGGCATAGATCCGGAAAGCATCCGTCGTCAGATACTCCTCCGCCAACTTTGCCACCCGGGCATTGTGGGTCTTCTGGTCGATCTCCCCAGGCGTCTGGCGCCGATCCAGCGGGACCACATCGTGCAAGCATCCGTTGATGTACGCCAGGCTACGCGGCGCCTTGGCCGGGTCGTCGGGCCACCCCTCCCTCGGAAGGAGATGAGAGAGATCGAACCAGACGTCGAACCCCGAAAGGTCGTAGCAGCTCACGGAGGGCGACGTCCGCTCTTCGTCGAAGCCCATCTCCAAGGAGGTCCGGTTGAACCAGAGCTGCGTAGACTGGGTCCGGACACGCCCCAGCTTCCCGACCATGTCCTTCCACTCCGTCCGCGCCTCCATCAATTCCGAACAGATGTAGGGGTGGGCGCCGGTGGAGATTCCCAGGACGAGGACGTCGTAGTCCACCCCGGCCCGGATCTCGATTTCGTCGACCTCGGGGCCGTACCAGTCTTCGAAGTTGACTCCCTCCGCACGGTGGCGATCGCCGTCGCGGAGCTGCTCCCAGAGAGGGCCGCTGGGCCAGCACGCCAGTCCTTTCACTTCCACCAGGGGGTCGTAACGGTCGCGTCCTTCCACGAGTTCCGCCTGACGCGCGAGGGTCACGGACCCGATGGAGTCACCGTCGGCGGAGAGGTGGAGCCCCTTCACCTTCCGGAAGAACTCGAACTTCACCCCCCGCTGCTCCAGGACCTGGTAGAAGGGCGTGAAGATGGTGTCGCCCATCCCCGCTTCCATCTGCCACAGAAGCGTCCCCTTGGTAGTGAGGGCGAGGCGGAGGAGCGTGTAGGCCACGACGCCCGCGTCCAAGCGGGGTCGGGTCGAATCTCCGTGCTCGAAGGCGAAGTCCGAGTTGTAGAGGAGGAGAGCGAAGGGGGAGTTCAGGGTGATGGATCGTTCGGCTTTGTCGCCCTTCGGGGCATAAGGTGAGTAGTCGTCGACGGGATCCCACACGAGGTGCGGCTGGAGCCACTCCCGGAAGTCCTTGTGGGCGATGGTCTCAAAGCCCTTCGTCACCACCGCGTCCCGATGGATACCCAGGAGCAGGGCCAGCCCCAGGTTCGCCGGCGCCCATGCCTCCCGAACCTCGACGACCTCCAGGTGCAGGCGCACCTCCAGCCAGTGCCAGCGGAGGACGAAGGCGCCGACCTCCATGATCGTCTGGAGGACGAAGTGCAAGAGGGCGTGGAAGAGGAGCTTCACGCCCCTGGGCAGGAACGGCCCGAGGATCGCGTAGGCGAAGCCCGCCACCATGACCCCGAAGTCGACAAGGTGTCCCACGACGTCCACGGCCGTCAGCGTCAGAAACTGCTCGAGGTCGAGAAGGAGCCGCATGAGCGGGCCTTTGGTTGGCCGGTGGTGCAGCCGGGCCGCCCGCTTCGACTCCTTGAACCACCCGCGGAGCACCTGGAGCGCTTCGTCCACGTACATCCACATGGGCAGCAGCAGATGCTTGCCCGGCGTCCCGGGGCGCTCGGCGTTCCGGACCGATGTGATGGTCCAGGGATTCCACATGTCCTTGAAGTATTCCATGAGGGACATGGGTGCCTCGGCGGGACGGAAGGCGTCCCACCACGTCGCCAGGGGCGCGTCGGGTGGGCGGTCCAGTTCCTCGTAGGCCGTTCGGATGGCATGGAAGCCGTTGTCGTAGACGCCGGACCAGAAGTGGATCCCATGCTCCTCGATGCGGTCCGCGGCTGCCGGGTTCCGGCCGCTGGCGCCCTTTCCTCCGATCCTCCACCCGAGCTGCTGGATGGTGACATCGTATTTTCCCCGGAGGTGGGGCTGCGTGAGCTCGAAAGCGGTGGTGATGGCGCCGACCCCGCCACCGAGGATGGTGACCTTGACCGGCCCGTCGCCCTCGGGCACCAGGATGCGGGGCGGCCGCGGACGGCGGGCGGCGCGGGCCCGCGCCCGGGCCTCCCGGTCCACGAACGTAGCCATGTACGGCAGCAGCAGGAGCGCTGAGGACGCGACGGCCGCCGCCATCAGCAGGCCCAGGGAGCCCGGGCCGTCCCGGCCGGCGATGCCGAGCCTGACGAAGCCGATGGTGCCGGACAGAAACATCCACGCGGGCGCCACGAGCAGGCCCAGCTCCAGCGGATTGTCGAAGCGGAGACCCCGCGCCCGGACGAGGGCGAGCGCCACGGGACCCACGACCACGGCGGCGATGACGAGGCGCTGGGCCGTCATCCCGGTGACGAGGGACGTGTAGGCGTGCATGCCGAGGACGAGTACGCCCATGCCCACCCCCGCCAGAGCGGAAAGCAGACCCAGGTGAGCCCAGCGGCCGAGCTTCTCCACGCCGAAGACGTTCTGCACAACGCGGATCGCCATGG
>JBBSOM010000430.1:0-3832 GCA_038259715.1 Longimicrobiales bacterium | reverse complement strand
GCCAGCCGACCGGACCACGACTGGGCCGAGGTCTCGGCGACCTGGTTTCGACCCGGGCCAGTGGTGACCGTCGTGAGATAGGAAAGCCGCCCGCCCGCGACGGACCCCTCTAGCATCACGCCCACGTCGAGCGACGACAGGTCGAGTTGCTCGGAGAAGCGCGAGTAGGAGCAGAGCCCGCCCACTCCGGCGCAGCCGTCCACGCCGCGGATGGCCCCGTCGCGTTCCACGACCAGGATGTCGGCGGAGGAGGTCAGTTCGAAGACATCGAACGCACGCTTGAGCTGGCCCATGGTGACGCGCAGCGCCGGGTCGACGTCGAAGCGGACGAAGACATAGGTGGCTGAGGCCGACGCCCCGGTGAAGTCGATTCCCGCCCCCGCGTCGACCCAGTCGTTGATGCGTGTGCCCGCCCAGAGGCGTGCGCGGCGCACCAGGAACTCCGAGGTCACCTCGTCGTCCGTGGAGGAGGTGTTGAACTGCACATGCACCCGCCCACCGAACTCGGTGCGCTCGACGGGCGCTCGGGGCTCGACGGCCTGACCCTGGAGCTTCGCGGCGGCGCAGCACAGGAGGCCGGCTACCACGGCCGCAGTACGACAATGCCCGGACCGCGGACAGCGGACGTTCAGGGTCATGGGTGACGCGCTTTCTGTTTCAGGTGGGGCTCGTCAAAGGTCGAGCCTAAGGATGTCAGGCTGGATCTTGCTGGATTCGGTCGTGCCGTCGGCGTACACCTTCTCGATGGCGAGGAGCGCGACTTTCACGTCCAGACCGCCGCTGAAGCCCCCGAGGCGACCGTCCGCGGCAATCACCCGATGACAGGGGATGACGATCGGGATGGGGTTCGCCCCGACCGCCTGGCCTACCGCCCGCGCCAACCCTACTCGCCCGACCGTCCTGGCCAACTGTCCGTAGGTGGTCACCCGACCGTACGGCACGTCCAGGAGGTGGGCGTAGACGTCACGCTGGAAGTCGGTGACGGCCTCGAGGTCGAGGGGGACGTCGAAGGCGCTCCGCTCGCCGCGAAAATACTCCTCGAGCTGGGCCACGCTCGTGCGAAGGAGCGCGGTCCACGCCTCGGGCGGGTCCGCATGACCGGCTTGGGGCAACGGCCCGAACTCGATCCGGCGCACTCCGCCCGGCGAGGCCCAGATGGTCACGGGCCCCGCGGGGGTGTCGCTCAGATGGGCGGAATGGACTTGGGTGGTGCTCAGTGCTCCTCGCTTCTCCCGGCTTCCTGGGCACAACCCGCCGTATTCCTGCCGTGGGCCGCCAACGCCTCCTGCAGCGCGTCGAAGCCAAGCAGGGCACATTTCACCCGCACCGGGAACTTGCTGACGCCGGCCAACGCGCGAAGATCGCCCATGCCGCGGTCCTTCGCGACTTCCTCGTTGCCGTGCATCATCTCCTTGAAGCGCTCCGTGAGACTCTCGGCCTCGGAGAGCGAATGGTCCTTCACCAACACGGTCATCATGCTCACCGCAGCCTGCGAGATCGAGCAACCCTGGCCGACAAAGGCAGCCTCCGCGATGCGGTCGTCCTCGATGCGGAGTTGGAGACGGATCTCGTCGCCGCAAGAGGGATTCCGCATGTGGATCTCCACGGTTCTGCCGGGAAGCTCGCCCTTGTTCCGCGGAGACCTGTAGTGCTCGAGGATGAGCCGCTGATACAGGGAGTTGAGAGAGGGTGTTTCCATGATGCAATGTACGACGTCGCGCGCGGCGTGGCAGCACGCATGGGCGTCAACCGAAAATGGTGCGCACCTGTTCGAGTCCGTCGGCCAGCCGATCCACCTCGTCCCGCGTATTGTAGAGGTAGAACGAGGCCCTGGCGGTGGCGGCGACCCCGTAGCGCTTCATGACCAGCTGCGCACAGTGGTGACCGGCCCGCACGGCGACCCCGGCGGAATCGAGGATGGTCGAAATGTCGTGGGGGTGCGCGTCGCCCATCGTGAACGGGAGGACCGGTGCGCGATCCGCTGGGTCGGCGGGTCCGTAGATCCGCATGCCCGGAATCGCGTTGAGGCGCTCCATGGCGTAGGTGGTGAGCGCGCGTTCGTGCGCGGCCACCGCGTCGAGGTCGAGACCCGACAGAAAGTCGATCGCGGCACCCATCCCGATGGCGCCCGCGATGTTCGGGGTTCCCGCCTCGAACTTGTGCGGCACGGACGCCCAGGTGCTCATGTCCCGCTCGACGAACTCGATCATCTCGCCGCCGCCCTGGTAGGGCGACATGGCCTCGAGGAGCTCACGGCGTGCCCAGAGCACGCCGATGCCGGTCGGGCCGCCCATTTTGTGGCCGCTGAACGCGTAGAAATCGGCGCCCAACGCCTGCACGTCGACCCGGCCGTGCACCGCCCCCTGCGCACCGTCCACCAAAACGAGCGCGCCGGCGTCGTGCGCGGCGTCCACGAGGCGCTTCACCGGGTTGATGGTCCCGAGCGCGTTCGAGATGTGGTTGAACGCGACCAGCCGGGTGCGCTCGGTCAGGAGCGAGGACAGGTCGTCGAGGATCAGTCGGCCGTCATCGTCGATCTCGATGTAGCGGAGCCGAGCGCCCGACCGCTTCGCCAGGAGCTGCCACGGCACCAGGTTCGAGTGGTGCTCCATGACTGTGAGCAGGATCTCGTCCCCCTCGCCGACGTTGTCGAGCCCCCACGCGTTGGCCACCAGGTTGATGGCCTCCGTGGTACCCCGTGTCCAGACTACCTCGTGCGGGTCCGGCGCGTTGATCCAACCGGCCACTTTGGTACGGGCGTTCTCGAAGCCCTCGGTGGCGCGTCGGGACAGTTCGTGGATGCCGCGGTGCACGTTGGCGTTGTCGTGCGCGTAGTATGCGGCGAGCACGTCGAGCACGGCGCGAGGCTTCTGCGAGGTGGCGGCGTTGTCGACGTAGACCAGTGGGTGCCCATTCACCTCCTGATCGAGCGCCGGGAAATGGCGACGCAACGCGGTGACGTCGAGGCTCATGACAAGCGGCTCAGACCTCCACGTAGATCCCGCCGTCCCTCATCTGGACGGGAAACGCCTTCACCGGACGCACGGCGGGGAGGCCTTTGTTCCTGCCGGTGCACGCCTCGAAGCGCGCGCCGTGATGGAGACAGATGACCTCGTCGCCGTCCAGTTCACCGTCGGAGAGCGGGAACGCCTCGTGCGAGCATCGGTCCTCGAGAGCGTAGACGTCACCGTCGACGTTGGCCAGAACGACGGGCTGACCCGCTGCGTTCGCAGCTTTCAGCGTCCCCGCCGCCACCGAGTCCGCGTCGCAGACGCGGACCCACTCAGACATGGTGTCCGAGCTTTTCCTCGATGACCCGCGTCACTTTGGTGGCAACGCCGCCGAGCGGCAGGCGCGACAGAACCTCGCCGAGGAAACCAAGCACCACCAGGCGTTCCGCGGTGATCCGGTCGAGCCCCCGGCTCATGAGGTAGAACTTGGCCTCATCGTCGAGTTGGCCGACCGTCGCGCCGTGGGAGCACTTCACGTCGTCGGCCTCGATCTCGAGGTTCGGCAGGGAGACGGCCCGCGCATTCGGTGACAACAAGAGGTTCCGGTTGGTCTGGTACGCATCGGTGCGCTGTGCGCCCGGGTGCACGCGGATGATACCCCGGAACACCGCCTGGCTCGCGCCGTCCAGCGCGCCCTTGTAGAGCAGGTCGCTACCGGCGTTCTCGGCCACGTGGTCCTGGCTGGTGTTGAAGTCGAAGTGCTGGTCGTCGTCCCCGAAATAGAGGCCCAGCATGTCCGAGTTCGACCCGGCCCCGAGCAGTCGCGCGTTCAGATCGATGCGCGTGGTGGTACCCCCGAGCGCGACGTTGAGCGTGTCGAG
>JBBSOM010000429.1:0-3836 GCA_038259715.1 Longimicrobiales bacterium | reverse complement strand
TGCTCGACTCCTTCCAGGTCGGCTTTCCGAAAGCGCCGGAGATGGACGAAGTGGTCGCCACGATCGCCGGATCCCTGCTCGCACAGGGTGACGCCGATGGAGCCCGCGCCATCCTCGAGGAAGTCCAGGGCCCACGGAGCGCTCTCCAGCGCGGGTATCTGCTCCTCGACGGAGGCCAGATCGAGGGCGCGAGCAAGGCGCTCTTGATGGCTCTGCCCGGGATGCCGCCGGCCGAAGCCACCGATGTGATCCAGTTCGTTTCCCTGTTGGGGCGCCTGGCTCCCGCATCCGCCCAGGTGCTGGCGCGAGCGGCGGTGCTCGCCCACGACGGCAGGGGCGAGGCGGCCGCCGGCGTCGTGCGGGACGCGCTCGACTCCATCCCGGACAAGGAGCGTCCTCCGCTTCTTGCCGAGGCGGCCCGGATGGCGGAGCGGGGAGGGGCGAAGCCGACGGCCGCCGACCTACGGGCCCGGCTCATCCAGACGTACCCGGACGCGGACGAGAGCGCCGAGGCCATGCTGTCGCTGGCGCGCTACCGCGCGGCTTCGCCGGACGGCGTGGCGGAGGCCATCCATCTGCTCGAAACGCTCGTGACGGAGCGGCCGAACGCCGCCGTGGTCCCCGACGCTCGCCGGGAACTCGAACGACTGCGGAGGGCAGGGACGTGAGGGCCCGATCGAGGGGTGCGCGTCGGAGCCGTACGTGGCTCCTCATGGCCCTGTGCGCGATCCTGGCCGGGATCGCCCTCCCGAGCGCCGCCCTCGCCCAGAAGATCCTGGTGCCGATGGACCGGACGCAGGAGAACCACCTGAAAGCCTACGGACTCACGTACTGGACGCTCCAGCAGGGCGTGAAGGCCGAGTGGCTCCTCAACTACCGGGGTGGCGCATTCCTCCTCCCGGATCGGCCGGACGTGCGCCGGGAAGCCGCGCTGCGCGGGGTGACCGTCCAGGTGCTCGACGCCGGCTCGGAAGCCCAGATCCGAGCGACCATCGCGGACTCCAACATGGAGGCCGTCGTTCTCGAGAAGGCGCCCAGGGTCGCGGTGTACAGGCCGCCCAACGCCACGCCGTGGGACGACGCCGTGACGATGGTGCTCGAGTACGCCGGAATCCCCTACGAGACGCTCTGGGACAACGAGGTGCTGGATTCGGATCTGAAACAGTACGAGTGGATCCATCTGCACCACGAGGACTTCACCGGGCAGTATTCGAAGTTCTACATGTCGTATGCCGGCGCTCCCTGGCTCCAGGACGAGGTCGCCCGCAACGAGGAGGTGGCCCGCTCCCACGGCTTCAAATCCGTGCCGGACGAGAAGAAGGCGGTCGCCGAGAAGATCCGGGCCTACGTGGAGGGCGGGGGCTTCCTGTTCGCGATGTGTTCAGCCACCGAGACGCTCGACCTGGCGTTGGCGGCGCACGACGTGGACATCGCTGCGGCGTTCGCGGACAACGATCCGCCGGACCCGGACGCCAACGAGAAGATGGACTGGACCCGGACGTTGGCGTTCGAGAACGCACAGGTGCAGATCTCACCCTCGGTAAACGCCTTCAGCGACATTGATGGACATCAGGTCAACACACCGTGGCGTAAGGACTTGGGCGTCTACACCTTATTTGAATTCTCGGCCAAGTTCGACCCGGTCCCTGCCATGCTCACGCAGGACCACGAAACGGTCTTGCCCGACTTCTACGGCCTGACGACCTCCTTCCGAACGGACCGGATCAAGCCTGGCGTGATCGTCCTCGCGCAGGATGGCGCCGAAGACGCGAAGTATCTGCACGGGACGCTGGGCGAGGGCACGTGGACGTTCCTGGGCGGCCACGATCCCGAGGATCCGGAGCACCAGATCGGTGATCCGCAGACGGACCTCGCGCTGCATCCGAACTCACCGGGGTACCGGTTGATCCTGAACAACGTGCTCTTCCCGGCTGCCAAGAAGAAGAAGCTCAAGACCTGAGCGACCCAGCCATGAGCCGTCGCTTCCGCCAGGAACCATCCAACGTCCGGCCCGACCGTGCGGAGGGGGTTCCCGGCGATGTTCCCGCAGGCTTTCCCATCCATCCGGGGAGGGCCCTGCTCGCGGGGCTGGACGGCCTCGACCCGGAGGAGGACGACGGGGCCTCCCTCGGACGCCGGTCCAAGAAGCCGCAGCGGCGCTTGCAACTCACGCCGGATGCGAGCAGCCGCATCCGCGCCGAAATCGAGCGGGCAGGGGGGCGCGAGGTCTGTTTCCTGGCCGAGGTGGACGAGCGCCGGCGCGTGCACGATCCCCGCGCCGTGTCGCGCGGCAACTTCGAAGCCGTGCTCGTGGCGGCCCGGGATGTCCAGGAAGGCGGGGTGATGCTGCACAACCACCCGTCCGGCGTGCTCGAGCCCTCCGATGCGGACATGCGCGTGGCGGCGAGCCTCTACGAGCAGGGCATCGGAACGGCCATCGTCGACAACGAGGCCGGTCGGCTCTACGTGGTCGTCGAGCCGCCGCCCCCCCGCGAGATCGTCTCGCTCGACGAGGACGTCCTTGATGAGGTCCTCGCGCCCGGTGGTCCGTTGGCGAAGCTCTACGAGGGCTACGAGAACCGGCCCGGACAACGTGAGATGATGCGCGCCGTCGCGCGCCGCTTCAACGAGGGCGGGGTGACCGTTGTAGAGGCCGGCACGGGCACGGGAAAGTCCTTGGCGTACTTGATTCCCGCGGCGCGGTGGGCGCTGGACAATCGCGAACGGACGGTCGTGTCGACGAACACGATCAACCTGCAGGAGCAGCTCGCGCGGAAAGATCTCCCGCTCGTGCGGCGTCTCCTGGGTGAGGACGTGCGCTGGGCGCTCGTGAAGGGACGGGGCAACTACGTCTCGATCCGCCGGGCCCTCCTGGCCGCCGAGGGGCAGTCCTCGTTGTTCGACGAGGATCGCTCGGCGGAGGTGAAGGCGCTCCTTGAGTGGATCGAAGCGACGGAGGACGGTTCGCTCTCCGATCTGACCTTCTCACCCTCCGACGAGCTGTGGGACGAGGTGCGGAGCGATCCGGACGTCTGCCTCCGGGCGCGCTGTCCGCATTTCCAGCAGTGTTTCTACCAGAAGGCACGTAGAAACGCGGCGGGCGCGGACCTGCTGATCGTCAACCACCACATGCTCTTCACGGACCTCGCGGTGCGCCGGGCCACACAGAACTACACGCACGCGGCCGTCCTGCCCCCGTACAAGCGCGTCATCCTCGACGAGGCGCACAACGTTGAGGATGCGGCCACGCAGCACATGGGGGCCGAGGTGTCCCGGCGTGGGCTCTACCGCACCTTGTCCCGCCTGGACCGGCGGGGCCGCGGCCTCCTGACCGCGCTTCACGAGGCGGTGGGCGCAGCGGCGTCGGGCGCGGAGCTACGTGAGCGCCTCGAAGGTCGGGTCCGGCCCGCGTTGAGCCGTGCGAGCGCGGTCGTCGAGGGCTTCATCGATACGCTGGAAGGCTTCGTCGGGCCGGAGGCCACCACGGCGCGGCTCGGCCCCACCGGCATAGGGGAGCCGGCCGAGCGCGAGGAGGTCGGCGAGCGCCTGGCCTCCCTGATCGCCGCGCTCGGTACGCTGGAGCGCGAACTGGCCGAAGTGCGGGCCCGCGTGGAACTCGACGAGACGCTCACCGACGCATTGGAAGGGCGGCTCCTCGACCTGCGCAGCGTCGAACGTCGGCTGGGCGCGATGGCGGCCGGCGTGCGCCTCGTGCTTGCGCCCGGAGACCAGGCCCCGGACTTCGTGCGCTGGATCGAGAGCCGGGGCAAGGGCAAGCGCGCGAACCTGACTCTGGCCGCCGCACCCATAGAGCTGGGTCCCGTGCTGCTCGAGTC
>JBBSOM010000428.1:0-3846 GCA_038259715.1 Longimicrobiales bacterium | reverse complement strand
GGCTGAGATCCGAGCCCGAAGACCGGCTGCTCCGGGCCGAAGCTGTTGACGATATGCTGAAGGCGGAAGAGGCCGAGTGCAGCGCCGCCGGGAATCCAGAAGGCCGGTGGGCGGGTGCCGGCGGCCTGGATCGAGACCAACGTGTGCTGCCCCAGGATGTGGTCCGGCTCTTCCACGCGCTCCGCCAGCGACTCGATCGTGGCCGCCTCGAAGATCGTGTTGAGGGGCAGCCGCTTGCCGAAAACCCGGTCAATGGCCGCCATGAGCTCGACCGCCAGGATCGAGTGACCTCCCAGCTCGAAGAAGTCGTCAGTCACGCCGACCTCGTCGAGTTCGAAGATGCCCTTCCAGATCTGCGAAAGCTGCTTCTCGGCGTGGGTCCGGGGAGCGATGACGGCGTGGGAGGCGACCACGTCGCCGGTCTCGGGCGCGGGAAGCGCGCGGCGGTCGACCTTGCCGTTGGGCGAAATCGGGAGTTCGTCAAGCGAGACGAACGCCGTCGGAACCATGTAGGCGGGTAGGGCTTCCTTCAGATGGCGTCTCAAGGCGGAGACCTCCGGCGTGGCGTCCTTCGCCACGATGTAGGCCACGAGACGCTTATCTCCCGGGGTATCCTCGCGTGCGATCACGGTGGCTTGTCGCACGGCAGGGTGCTCGAGCAACACGGATCCGATCTCGTCGAGCTCGATCCTGAAACCGCGCACCTTCACCTGGTGGTCCGTACGGCCGAGGCACTCCATCGCACCGTCGGGGAGGTACCTCGCGAGGTCGCCCGTCCGGTACATCCGGGCCTCGGGGCCCTGGTGGAAGGGATCCGGAACGAATTTCTCCGATGTCAGGATGGGCCGGTTCCAGTACCCTCTGGCCACGCCGTCCCCGGCGATGAAGAGCTCGCCGACCACGCCAACGGGAACGGGACGCTCATGACCATCCAGGATATAGCATCGCGTGTTGGCGAGAGGACGTCCGATCGTCACGCGCTCGGAGTCGGGACGAATCTCGGCCTCGGTAGACCAGATGGTGGTTTCGGTCGGACCATAGACATTCCACAGATGATCGACGAGCGGCGCGAGCCCGGTGATGAAGTCCAGGGGCATCGCTTCACCGCCGCAGAGAGCTCGTAGGCCACGTTTGCCGGACCATCCCACGACGAGGAGCCCTCGCCACGTCACGGGTGTCGCCTGCAGGAACGTGATGTCGTGCCGCTCGATCGTGTCCCTGAGCTGTTCGCCGTCGGCGGTCCCCTCCGGTGCCATCACGACGACCTGAGCCCCGACCAGCAAGGAGAGCCACAAGTCGACGCCGAAAATGTCGAAGGACATCGTCGTGACCGATAGCACACGATCGTCGGAGCCCAGCTCGATCAGGTCGCGCAGGGCCCAGAGGACGTTGATCAAGCCTCGTCGGAAGACCTCCACACCTTTGGGCCGACCCGTCGAGCCAGAGGTGTAGATGACCATGCCCAGCTGTTCGGGGCCGACCTCGACATCCGGGTTCGTGCCATCCCCGTCCAGCCACGTTGGGGCGTCGAGGTTGAACAGGGCACCGGCGAACGGGGGCAGCGCCGCAAGAACAACCGACTGTGTGATCAGGACACCGAGACCGCTGTCCTCGATCATGTACGCCAGCCGGTTGCGCGGAAGCGTCGGATCAAGGGGCACGTACGCAGCGCCCGCCTTCATGACGGCGAGCAGCGCGACGATCATGCCGAGCGACCGGTCCACCGCCACCCCCACCAGCACGTCCGGGCCGGCCCCGTTTCGACACAACGCATGCGCCAGCCGGTTGGCTCGGCTGTTCAGTTCGCGGTAGGTGAGGGTCTCCGATCCGAATGTGACGGCGGGTGCGTCGGGCGTCCGGTCGACCTGCGCTTCCACCAGAGCCGCGAGTGGTGTGGCCCACGGGTAGTCCCGCTGGGGGCCTTGCCATGCTTCCAGAATCCCCATCCGCTCTTCGCCGGTGAAGATAGGGGTGCTCCAGATCGGCGCTTCCGCGTCGCGGCTCCAGGCCTCCAGTACGGTGGCCATGTGACCCAGCATCCTCGCGGCGGTGCCCCGGGAGAACTGACTGGTGTCGAACTGCAGCGTGAGCAGAAGCTCCTCACCGCCATAGGCGAACAAGGTGAGCGGGAGGCCCGTTTGCTCCCGGATCGTGACGCACCGGCTCGCCCATGCGTCGGCCCTGTCGCCCAGTCTCCCCCCGAGCTGCTGATCCTCGAACATCACCAGACTGTGGAACAGGGGTTCCGAAGCCGGTACGTCGCTGACGTTTCGGATCTTCACCAAGGAGAGATGCTCGGATCCGCGGATGGAGACCCACTCTTCATGCACTCGTCGAAGCCAGTCGTGCACGGTGAGTTCTCCATCCACCTGGACCCGCACCGGCAGCGTGGCCAGGAACAGGCCGACCCTGGAGTCGACATCGGGAATGCTCCCAAGTCGGGTGGTCATGGTGGCCCCGAACGTGACGTCGGATTCCCCGCTGTACCGCGAAAGGAGGAGCGCCCAGGCACTCATGAGCAGCTCGTTCAGCGATGCCCCTGCGCGAGTCGCGAGTTGGCGCAGATCCAGCGTGGTCCGGCCCGCCACCTGGATGCGCACTTCTTCGTATCCGGAAGCCCTGGTCGACGGGGGCAGGTCACCGGGAAGGGGCGTCGGTGCGGTGAAACCGGCGAGCTTCGAGCGCCACACGTCGGCGGCACTCGCGGCATCCTGGGACTCTATCCAGTCGACGTAGTCACGGTAGGTCCGGTCGTCGGTTTCCAGTTCCTCGCCGACGTAGGCAGAGAAGACCCGACCCAGGATGATCTCGGCCGAACGGTCGTCCAGGAGAATACGATGGAAACTCCACACCATCGTGTACCGGGTGTCCTCGGTCCGGAAAAGCGCCACTCGCATGGCGGGCGCCTCGGCCAGGTCGAAACCCCGACGACGGTCGGCCCGGAGGAACTCTTCGATGTGTCGCTCTCGCCCGAGCGCATCGATTTCGCGCACATCCTCCGACGTGAACGACATGGAAGCGTGCGGCTCGGCGCGTTGGACCGGGACCGGAACCCGCTCCCATGCAACAACGGTCCGCAGCACGGCGCACGTGTCCAGCGCAGCCTGCCACGCGGCCTCGAGGCGAGTCGGGTCGATCGGCTCGTGGAGTATGACCACGACCTGCCCGATGTCTGTCCCCGAATGGCGATCGACCAGCCAATGGAAGAACATCCCCTGTTGGAGGGGAGATAGCGGAAAAGCCGGCATGTCGGGAGGGGTTGCCGAGGGTCCGCGGGAGGGATGCAGGTTCACGCGCCCAGCGGGACCTCTTTGAGATAGACGGCCTGGTCGCCGACGTAGAGGTCTACAAGCCATAGAGGCGACCCCTACCCCGACCACCCGGCATACGATCAGACGCAACGGGCACGGACCTTCTTCAGACAATTTATCGCCTGGGTGGCAGATCCGTCAGCCCCCCCCTCGCTCCCGACACGCCACACCGCATGGGTCAGGGGGCTCCCGCCGCGCACCGCACCTAAGGCAACCACATCGTGACATCTGCGGCCGAATGCCGCGGCTTCCCCTCCGGGATGGCGGCCGGCTCGCCCAGATACACGGTGGCCACGATGCGCTCGACCGCCGGCACACCCAGAGCCTCACGCGAACGCGGATCATCCATGACCGCCCCGGACTTGATGTGCGTTCCGAGGCCGAGGGCACACGCGGCCAGGCAGAGGTTCTGCACCGCCATCATCACCGCGGCGTAGTCCTCCTCACGGATCTCCGGGTTCTCGTCGAGCGTCATGCTCACGGCGATCATCGCCGGCATCGCGGCCTCCGACGCCGAGACCTTCTCCACGACGGC
>JBBSOM010000427.1:0-3855 GCA_038259715.1 Longimicrobiales bacterium | reverse complement strand
CTGAGCAATATGCGCGGCGCGGTGAGCGCCACATACCGGGAGTCTTCCGATTCACGGAACGCCTTCCACTTGGCGTACGTCGTGTTGTCGAAGATCTTGGCCAGATCCCGCGGCGCAGGCAGTTGGGTGAAGTCCTCCAGATTGAACATGCCCGCGGAGGCCGCCGTGAGGAGGGGCGCATGCGCCGCCGCCGCCACCTGGGAGAGGTGGGAAAGGAGCTCGATGTCCTGGCCGCTCTTTCCGAAGTAGAAATCTCCCAGCAACGCGCCGAAGGGTGATCCTCCGAAGACTCCGAATTCCTCGGAGTACACCTTCTTGAAGAGCGCGCTCTGGTCGAATTCCGGGGCCTTCTGGAAGTCCTTGAGGAGATCCTTCTCGGAGACGTTGAGCACCTTGATTTTCAGTCGGGTGCTGGTCTCGGTCTGGCCCAGCATGTACTTGAGTCCCCGCCACGTCGACTCGAGACGCTGGAAGTCGGGGTGATGCAGGATCTCGTTGAGCTGTTCGGACAGCAACCGATCGATGTCCGCGATGCGGCTGTTGATCATGGTCTCCGTGTCGGGGGACACGGCGATCGATCCTTCGAGCACCTCGGCGACGAACCGCTTGATCAAGCCCTTCCCGCGCTCGCGGGCGGCGGGCTCCTTGCCGAAACGACCTTCGTCGACGATCTGGTCCAGAAGGCTGACCTCCTGAGCCTCGGCCTGGGCGCCCTCAGCGGCCTGCTGGCCCTCAGTCTTCGCCATCGGACCCTCCTTCGGGCTTCATTTCCGATTTGAGCCGGTCCAGCTTCTCCTGGTCCAACAGCGTGGACTGAAGAATGTCTTCCAGTTTGTCGTTGCCCTGGAGGCTCCCCCGGAGATCGGCCAACTCCTGCCGAAGGTCCAGCAACTTCTTCAGTGCGGGCACCTGCGCGCCGACGCGATCGGGCGAGAAGTCGTCCAGGCTCTTGAAATCCAGCGCCACGGCCAGGTTCCCGGCTTTCTCGTCGTCGCTCAGCTTGTTGCTGACGGTGAACTGGAGGTGCGGGTTCATGCTCGCGAGCACCTCGTCGAAGTTGTCGGGGTTGACCTCGACGAACTGACGGTCCTTGAAGGCCTTGAGCGGCTCCGCCGGGGAACCCGAGAGGTTGGCGAGCACACCCATCACGAAGGGGAGCTCCTTCTTCTCGATGGCGTCCCCGGTGTGGACTTCATAGGTGATGTTCACGCGCGGGGGTCGAACGCGGGACAACTTCTTGTGGACGCTTTCCGCCATGGGAGGCTCCTGTGGACGCGCGACGATACAGATCCGTCTCCCGCTGCGTTCGAGCCGGAGAGGGCATGTGGTTCCTGTCGAGAGTGGGGGCGGGGCAACCGACGAGTAGATCAGACAATCCGTAGGATCGGGGACCGCCCCGAACCTCACCTTATCCGGCGCTCGTCTCCGTTGTCAAGCATTACTTGAGCCGTTCCCGTCGTGGCCACCGCGACCTTGGGCGCTGGTCCGGGCGCTCGGTCGATACCATCTTGCCTCGCTGATCCTCCGGGGAGCACCTTGAAAGTCTGTCCGATAGCCCCCTTCCTTCGATGAGCAATCGCCCTGGCCGAGGACCGCGGCCGGATCCGAGGACCGTATGAAGCAGATGCAGAGTGTGCTTTGGACCAAGGGCGTGCTCCTGGCTCCCCAGCACCTCCAGGTACAAGATCGATTCCTCGAGAACCTGATCAGGTTCCGGCTCAGTTGTCTGACGAGCTTTTCCTGGGGCTTCGGCCGCCTGGCGGTGGACCAGGAGGCCCTGGAGGGTGGCGTCTTCGCGGTGGCCCGCGCGGGTGGCATCTTTCCCGACGGTCTCCTCTTCGATTTTCCGGGCTCGGACGTGAGCCCCGCACCGCGCCCGATCGCGGAGCACTGGGAGGCGGACCGGACTTCCCTGACGGCGTTTCTGGTCGTACCTGAGGAGCGGCCCGGCGGGCGAAACGTTTCCGACCACGGGGACGCGCGCTATCGGTCGGAAGTGGTGATGGAGCGCGACGAAAACACCGGCCAATCGGAGAAGCCGGTGCAGGTCGCCCAGAAGAATCTCAGGATCCTCCTCGAGGGCGAGGCCCTGGAAGGGTACTCGGTTCTCCCGCTGGCTCGCATCGTGCCGGCCGGGCCGGGCGAATACGCACTCGATCCCACGTTCATCCCGCCGATGGTGGACATCGGCGGCAGCGAACACCTCCTGTCGCTGACCCGGGGTTGGGTCGAGCTTCTTTCGGCTCGGAGCAGTGCACTCTCTTCCATGAGGCGCCAGAGGAATCGGAGTCTGGCCGACTTCGGCGTTTCGGACGTTGCCAACTTCTGGTTGCTCTATACCGTCAACCAGCACCTCCCCCTCTTCCGTCATTATCTGGACGGGGCCCGCGGGCATCCGGAGGCGGTCTTCAACACGCTGCTCGGGCTCGCCGGGGCGCTGACCACGTTCTCGCCCGATACCAACCCGGGGGACCTTCCTGCCTACGATCATCAACATCTGGGCACCTGCTTTTCCCGGCTGGACGCCACGGTGCGGGATCTGATGGAAACCGTGGTCCCCGCCCGACACGTCTCCCTGCCCCTGACGCGAACCGCCCGGTCCGTCTATGAGGCGAGCCTGTCCGAGGACCGGTTCCTGTCCGCCGAACAGGTCTTCCTGGCCTTCGCCTCGTCGGCGAACCGGGCAGAGGCCGCGAAGAAGGTTCCCAACCTGCTCAAGGTCGGCTCGGCGGACCGGATCGACCGCATGATCAATCAGGCGGTGTCGGGCGTTCCTCTCCGGCACATGGCCTCACCGCCCTCGGCGCTCCCCGTGAAACTCGACTACGACTACTTCGAACTCGATCGGACCAGTGCAGAGTGGGACGCCATCCGGCGTTCACGAACCGTGTCCGTCTACGCGTCGTCCGACTTTCCGGAGCCGCGCATGGAGCTCGTCATCCTCCTCCCGCGGGAGGCGAGCTGACCGCGGAGTCGGGCGGGGTGTCGCCGGCCGGAGCTTTGTTCGAATTGTTCCCGGTCAGCGCGAACATCAGGGTCAGCGCGACGGCGACCACGACGACCACCGCGAGCAGGACCAGATAGATCCAACTCCGCCCACCCCCTCCGGAGTGGTCTGTCGGGTTCGGCGGCGGCAAGTGAGAGGATGGCCGGGAGGGCATGGGTACGCGGGAAGCGCCCTTGATGACCCGGGTGTACTCGCTCGGACCCGTCGGAAGTGAGGGTGGTATCGGGGGCTGCGCCGCGGATCGAGGAGGGGGCTGGGGAGCACTCCGTTGGGCCGGAGCCGAGCCCGGACCGTAGAGCCGGGACAGGTACGAATCGCTCAGTGCCCCTTCCTCGACCCGTGGGTCGGCCTCCAGGGGTCCCGAAGGACCATACCGCAACTCCGGGCCTCGAGGTGGCGGGCTCTGATGCGTGGGTTCCCGCGGGGGCGGCGGTGATGGTTCGCGTGGAGGCGATGGCGTGGCCTCCGCCGACCGCGCCCGGAACATGAGCGTGAACTCGCCGGGTCCAGACGGCACCTCGGGCATCGGAGGCGCGGCTCTGGGCGGCGCGGGCGGTGCAGGCGCGGGCTGAGTAGTCGCGGGCGGGGGCGCCTTGGGTGTGGGCGCCTCGGGCGGCGGCAGAGGTGTGGCATGCGGCGGCGGCGCCTCCGGCGGCGCGGACTCTGCGCTCCTCGCCCGGAACATGCGGGTGAACTCGCCCGGTTCGGAGCGCGCCTCCTCGGGCTGAACGTCGGAGGACGGCGGTGAGGGCGCGGTCCGCTCTGATGGCGCCACCGCCTCCGGGGCGCGGGCGGGTTCCGCCGGGGGTGTGGGCTCGGCCGGCGGTGCCGGCTCCGTCGTCTTGGCG
>JBBSOM010000426.1:0-3861 GCA_038259715.1 Longimicrobiales bacterium | reverse complement strand
CCGAACGGTGCCGTCGGTCCCGTACACCGCGATGACGGCGGAGTCGAGGCCGAACGTGTACTGGCCGGACGGAGGAGGCGACGCGTTCCCGGTCTGCTCGGCGAACCAGCGCGATTGTCCGGCTATCCGGCCGTCGGCGAAGAACGCCGCGTTCGCCGCGGAAACGCGCCCGCCGAAGTCCATCGTGGTGACCTCGCCGACCCCGCCGTCGAGGCCGAAGCGGGTGACGCGGGCCGAGCGCCGGTCGAAGACCGCGAGGGTGTCCGCGCCGAGCAGGCCGAGCGCGGTGGGCTCCCGCATCTCGCCCGGCCCGTCCCCCTTCGACCCGAGCGTGGTGCGGTACGCGCCGTCCGGCCCGAACACCCGGATCGCGGCGGCCTGCCCGTCGAGCACCGCGATCCCGCCGTCCGGGAGCGGCAGCAGGTCCGCGACGGATCCGAACTGTTCCTCGGGCCTGGCGTCCAGCGCGCCCAGGCGGAGCGTCGGTGTCGAGTCCATCGTGGCGAAGACGGGAACCCCGGCGCGCGGCGTCGAGTCGATCACGAGGTCGACCGCCGCGCTGTCGACGTGGACGGAACGGGGCGCCGGCGGACTGGACGCATCCCCGGAGCACGCCACTCCCCCTGCCGCCACGGCGGCCAATACGGCGCGACGCCAAACGCTTTCGGCGCGCGAACGAGCGATCGTGTCATTCATGTCGGTTAGACACCTCCCACATCCCGTTCTAGATTTCCTCATGACCCACCGACCCACCGACGCACGCCCGGGCAACTTCGCGCCCCCGAACCCCTCGAAGCTGTAGCGCCCGGGGGCCGGCATCGCCCCGATGCCGGTCGGAAACGTCGTTCGCGCTTCCGGACCTCCGGGCCTTCGCTGGTTCTTTGCCCGGATTCCCTGCCGCATCTTCAGGAGCGCGTCATGTCGGAGATCAAAGTCGCCGCCGATCAGGTTTTCCCGATTCTCGAGAAGAACATCCTCGTCGACGGTTTCCACGTCGTCATCGATCTGGAGAAGTCCCACGGTTCCACCATCGTGGACGCCCTCGAAGGTAAGCAGTATCTCGACTGCTACGGATACTTCGCGACGCTTCCGGTCGGCCACAACCATCCGAAGATGGAGGACGAGGGCTTCCGGAAGTCGTTGATGACGGCGGCGCTCTCCAACCCCTCGAACTCAGACATCTACTCGCGTCAGTTCGCCGCGTTCGTGAAGACGTTCCGCGAACTCGCCGTGCCGGACGACTTCCGGTACCTCTTCTTTGTAGCGGGTGGCGGACTCGCGGTAGAGAACACGATGAAGGCGGCGTTCGACTGGAAGGCGCAGAGCAACCGCGCGGCAGGTGTCATGGGCGGAGGCGACAAGATCCTTCACTTCAAGGACGCTTTCCACGGCAGGACCGGGTACACCCTTTCGGTGACGAACACCGACCCTTCGAAGACGCGGGACTTTCCGAAGTTCGACTGGCCGCGGGTCTCCAGCCCCTTCATCGACTTCCCGCTCGACGAGCAGGCGGTCCGGGCGAAGGAGGCCCAGACATGCGCGGAGATCGAGGCGGCCTTCGCGGTGGATCCGCACGGCATCGCCGCGATCCTCATCGAGCCGATCCAGGCCGAGGGCGGGGACCACCACTTTCGCCCGGACTTCTTCCGGAAGCTGCGGGAGTACGCGGATCGATACGAGGCGCTCCTGATTTTCGACGAGGTGCAGACCGGCCTCGGCGCGACCGGAAAGATGTGGGGCTACGAGCACACCGGAGTGACGCCCGACCTGATCGCGTTCGGCAAGAAGACGCAGGTGTGCGGCGTGATGAGCACGCGTCGCATCGACTCGGTCGAGAAGAACGTCTTCCACGTTTCGAGCCGCATCAACTCGACGTGGGGCGGCAACCTCGTCGACATGGTGCGGTGTGCGCGTTATCTGCAGATCATCGACGAGGACGGCCTGGTGGAGAACGCCGCGCGAGTCGGCGCCCGCCTGCATGCGGGCCTGCAGGAACTCGCGATTGATTTCCCGGCCGTGACCAACGTGCGCGGCCTGGGCCTCTTTCTGGCTGTGGATCTCCCGGACGGCGACCACCGTGGCAAGGTGCAGCGCGGCTGTTGGGAGCGGGGCCTCGCCGTGCTCGTTTGTGGCACCCGCTCGCTCCGCTTCCGTCCGCCGTTGGTCTTCACCGAGGCGGAGGCGGACCGGACGCTCGCCACCTTGCGCGAGGTGCTGACCGGATTGGCTTGACGGGTTTCGGGCAGGCTCCTATGGACCCTACGGCGAGCGTCGGCGTACGCGCTCGTGACGCTTTGCCGCCGTGGACGGCCACCGGCCTGCGGCATCCATGACCTGAGCCCGGTACCGACATGCCCAACCTCGACGCCATCGGCACGCTCGTCATCACCACGGTGGTCGCGTGGGCGCCCAAGATCGCCGGCGCCGTCGCCGTTCTCCTTTTCGGACTGTTTTTCGCCGGTTGGGCAAAGCGCTTCGTCCGCAAGGCGATGGTGCGGTCCGGAATGGACGCGACGCTGGTGCCGTTTCTGGCGGGTGTCACGCACGTGGGCATCATCGCGCTCGTCGGCGTCGCGGCGATCACCACGATGGGGGTCAGCACGACCTCCTTCGTCGCGGTTCTCGGCGCCGCCGGCCTGGCGGTTGCGTTGGCATTCCAGGGCACGTTCTCGAACTTCGCCGCCGGCGTGATGCTGCTGACGTTCCGTCCGTTCAAGCCCGGAGATTTCGTAGAGGTCGGGGGCACCGCCGGGACTGTGAAGGAGATCGGCATCTTCACGTGCATGATGGCGACGCCGGACAACGTACAGATCCGCGTGCCCAACTCAGGGGTCTTCGGCCAGACGATCAAGAACTATTCGGCCAACGAGACGCGGCGTGTCGATCTCGTGATGGGCGTCGGGTACGACGACGACCTCGGGGTGGCGGTCCGCACGTGTATGGACGTGATCGCAGCGGATCCGCGTGTCCTCGCGGAGCCCGCCCCGGTGGTCGCGGTCAGCGAGCTGGGCGATTCGTCGGTCAGCCTTGTCGTTCGGCCTTGGGTGAAGTCGTCCGACTACTGGACCACCCGTTGGGACCTGATCCGCGCGCTCAAAGAGAACCTCGAAGCCGCGGGCTGCTCGATTCCGTTCCCGCAGCGCGACGTGCATCTCTTCCAGGAGGGCGGCGCCGCCTGATCATTCGGCGCGCAGCGCCTCGGCCGGATCGATACGAGCGGCCCGGACGGCGGGGACGCTCATGGCCGCGAGGGTGACCGCACCCAACAACGCCGCGGCCGCCAGGAACGCGAGGGGCCGGGCGCCCTCCAACCCGGCGAGTTCAGCGTGCAGGAGGCGGAGCCCGGCCCATGCGAGGCCGCACCCTACCACGAGACCGGCCACCACCGACACGAGCCCGTCGCGCAGCGCGAGCTCGAAGATCGAGCCGGGCTCCGCCCCGAGCGAAATGCGGATCCCGAACTCACGGGTGCGTCGGACCGCGAGGTGGGCCACCACGCCGTAAAGCCCGGCGGCGGCAAGGGTCGCGGCGGTGACCGCGAACACACCAAGAAGCATCGCGATCAGACGTTCGCGCGCGAGCGCGTCCCTGTAGAGGGTAGCCATGGGCTGCGCGTCCAGAACCGGGATCTCACGGTCTACGTTGGCCACCACCGTGCGGATACCGCCAGCCAGGCGAGTTGGATTGTCCGTGCGGAGGAGGAGCATCGTCCCGTCCCCCTCGTCGAGCGGCATGTACAGTTGTGGGTAGGCGGGATCGTTGGCGGCACCGGTGGCCCAGATGTCGTGCACGATGCCGACGATGGGGTGCCAGTCGCCGTCACCCAGTCGGAACCGCCCACCCACTGCGTCGCCGTCTGGG
>JBBSOM010000425.1:0-3870 GCA_038259715.1 Longimicrobiales bacterium | reverse complement strand
TGCACCGAGCCGTGCTCGACGAGGACGCCGGGCACGCTGTGGCAGGAGGAGCGCCGCGACGAGGCGCTGAACGCGAGCATCACGGCGTCCGGCCGCTTCAAGCTTTCGGACCAGGTCCTCAACACGACGCAGGTCCGCTACCTGTACGAGAACGACGACTATCATCACAGCCGGACGTCGGGCTACGGCTTCGCCGTGGGTGACGTGCCGACGTTCACGAACATGAATCAGGACAACCTGCAGGCGCGCTCGGATCTGCAGACCGTCCGCGCCGACGGGTATTTCCTGCTCACGAACTTCGACATGTACGACAAGTACGTGGTCGATGGCTTGATCCGGAACGACGGCAGTTCGCTGTTCGGCGCCGACCAACGCCGGCAGTGGTACTATCGGATCGCGGGCGCCTGGCGTCTGGGCCAGGAGGACTTCTTCAACATCCCGGGCATCGACGAGTTCAAGCTGCGCTATGCGATCGGGACGGCCGGAGGACGGCCGCGCTTCGAGGCTCAGTACGAAACGTACAACGTCAACGGCGGCATCATCTCGCCGGTCACCTTGGGCAACAGGGACCTCAAGCCCGAGTTTTCGACGGAGCACGAGGCCGGGCTCGACATGAGCATGTTGAACTCGAAGATCACGGCCTCGTTGACGTACGCCTTCAACACGACGAAGGACCAGATCCTCCCCGTCCCGCAGCCCTCGTACACGGGTTTCGAGTCACAGTGGCGGAACGCCGGTACGCTCGAGAGCAAGACGTGGGAGGCGACTTTGGACTTCCGCCTCCTCGAGCGCAAGAGCTTCAACTGGAACGCGAAGCTCCTTTACGACCATACGACGTCGACGATCACCGAACTGACCGAGCCGCCCTTTGTGTACGGCCCGTCGGGGTATGGGTCGGTCTTCTACGCCCGGCCGGGCGAGCGGGTCGGCACCTACTACGGAGGTATCTTCGCGCGTGGCTGCGCGGACCTGCCCGCCGCGGTCTCGTGCGACGGCTTCCAGGTCAACGACGACGGCTTCCTGGTGTGGACAGGGGGCAGCGCGTTCGACAACCCGCAGTGGGGCACGAGCGGCCCCCCCGTCAACGGGAGCACCGTCAAGTGGGGCACCCCGTTCGCGGGGGTGTGCACCGACCGCACCACGGGTGAGGAGACCCGGACCTGCCCAATCGGCAATACGATTCCGAACTACAACCTCGGCATCTCCACCACGGTCACCTACAAGGGGCTCAACCTCTACGCCCTGGTCAACCGCAGCGCCGGCTTCGACGTGTACAACCAGCCGCTGCAGTGGGGCTTTTTCAAGCGCGCCACGCACCCCTATGACCAGGACCCGAACGCGCCCGTGAACCAGAAGAAGCCGCTCGGATACTACGACGCCTGGTACAGCGGGACCGGAGGTCTCGTCCCGAGCAACGAGTTCGTCGAGGACGGTTCGTTCACGAAGCTCCGCGAGGTGTCGTTGAGCTACCGGTTCCGGCAGGAGCAACTCGCCGGCGTCCCCGGGCTCAACAGGCTGCAGGGGATCGGCATCAGCTTGACGGGCCGCAACCTCTTCACGTGGACGAACTACCGGGGCTACGACCCCGAGACCGGCGTATCGGGGGGAGACACGGGCTCAGCCGCCGTCGCCCGGGTGGACGGATATTCGTATCCGAACTTCCGGACCTGGACCACCGCTCTCGAGCTCATCTTCTGAGGGGGGCCGAATCCATGAAAAACATGATGAAGTCACTGCTGGTCGGCTCGCTCGTGCTCGTGGGCACCACGGCTTGCGCCGACCTCGATATCGCGAACCTCAACGATCCCGATGCGGCACGGACGCTGGCGACGCCGTCGGACGTGCTCAGCCTGATCGGGGGCGCGTACAATAACTGGTTCTACGGGAACTATTCGGCCAGCAGCGCCGGACCGGCGCTGAGCAACGCGGCCTTCCAGCACAACGCGCCGTGGGCGAATTTCGGAATGGAGCAGTACGGCCGTCTGCCGCGTGTCGCCTTCGTGAACAGCATCAGCGATGGCTACTACAACACGATGACGAACCCGTGGTTCTACTCGTACAAGGCCATCGCTTCAGTCGCGGACGGGTTGAAGTCGCTGAAGGACCCCGACATCGCGGATAAGCTATCCGACGACCAGGTTCAGTCGGCCACGGCCTTCGCGCGGTTCGTCGAGGGGATCTCGCACGCGACGGTCGCCCTCCTGTACAACGAGGGCTTCGTGGTGGACGAAACCACGGACATTCTCGCGCCGCAGGACCCGGTTCCCTACGACCAGCTGATGGACGCGGCCATGGGGTATTTCGACCAGGCGATCAGCATGTCGGAGAACGCGAGCTGGACGCTGCCGATGGAGTGGATGCGGGCGCCGCTGACGGCGCCGGAGTTCGCGAAGGTCATCCACTCCTTCAAGGCCCGGTACATGTCGATGAGCGCGCGCTCGATGGCGGAGCGCAAAGCGCTGCCGTGGGGGCAGATCGTCTCCGACATCGACGCCGGCATCATCGAGGACTTCAGCGCCAACTACGATGATGACAACAACTGGTCCTGGGACGCCGGCGCGTACGACACGTACTACGGCTGGTCCGAGGCGGCCTACTTCATCTGGGGCATGGCAGACCAGTCGGGCCGCTACCAGCAGTGGAACGACCTGTCGCTTTCCGACAAGAGCTATCAGTTCGGCGACAACGACCCTGTCCTGATCGTCACGCCGGACCAGCGTTTCCCGCAGGGCACCACGATTGAGGAACAGCGGGCCAGCGAGAGCCCGGCCCGCTACATCCGGATCCAGCGCCCCGGCGTCGAGACCGGCTACACGTGGGCGCGGCCCGACCGCGGTAAGTGGCGCTGGTCGTGGTACAAGCACAACAGGTATGAGGACTACTGGAACGACCTCAACTACGACGTGGTCGAGATCCCGGTGGTCGAGATGCGGCTGCTGAAGGCCGAGGCACTGTACCAACAGGGTAACATGACGGGCGCCGCGACCCTCATCAACGAGACCCGCACCGCGGCCGGCTTGAACGCCACGGACGCGGGCGGCACGAACACGAGCTGCGTCCCGAAGCTTCCTGATGGAAGCTGCGGCGACCTGTGGGAGATGTTGAAGTGGGAGAAGCGGGTCGAGGGTGCCGTCAAGGGGCCGTTCGCGGCGCCGTGGTACTTCGATTCGCGCGGCTGGGGCGATCTCTGGAAAGACACGTTCCTGCAGTTGCCGATGCCGTGCGGCGAGGCGCAGGTGCTGCAGCTTCTCCCGTGCGGGACGTTTGGCGGGCCGGGCGGCGAAGGTGCCGCGCCGGGCAGTTCTTACTCGTGGCACGAGGAAGGAGGTTGAGTCGCTCCCGAGCCCGAACCTGAAGCAAGAGAGGGGGGCGCCGGGCCGGCGCCCCCCTCTCCTTTTCGTACGCGCCGCCGGGCTCAGCGGTGCGGGATGGTGATCCCCTTGTGCGTCGGTGGGGGTTCCCCTCCCTCGTCCTTGGGCTGGGGATACGGCACCGTGGGGCTGGAGCACGCGGCCGCAAGCACGCTAAGGAATCCAACCACGAGCACTAACCGAAGAACTTTCATACTTCCTCCTTGTCCTTACGCACCTTCTACCTACCCACCGATCGACGGGTTCCCGGCGCGGATCTGGCCCTCACGGGGCCTCCTCGAGTTCAGCGCACGCAACCAACTCACCGACGTCGTTCTGCAGCGCCACCTTGGCGGTGTAGGCCGAACCCGACTTCAATATGGCGGGGAGCCCCGCGTTCGCGGTAGCGCTTCCCGAGGGACCGGCGGTCAGGATCGGGAAGAGCGCCGCGCCTCCCTGGATCTCGCCGGAGGCTTCGCACGTTCCCGTTTCGATGCGCCAGACATAACCTCCACCGGGC
>JBBSOM010000424.1:0-3883 GCA_038259715.1 Longimicrobiales bacterium | reverse complement strand
TCTCGAGGAGATCGGCAGCGTGGAACTCGCGGCCGCACTTCTGCGCAGCTACGACGCAACGCGTGACGACGACCTCGTGCGCCGGACGCTCGCGGGCGTCGAGGCTCTTCTGGCCGCAATCGCGCGAACCCGCGACCTCCCTACGTTCGGTGCGGTTCTGGCTCGAGGATTCGTCGAACGCTTTCCCGGCTGGAGCTATACGTGCCGGACACTTGCGGACGCGAGGAGTCTGCACCAGGACGGTTCGCCCGCGGCCGCGGACTACACGGCGAAGTTCGCTGCAAGACTCGCTTTGCGTGTGGACGCGGATGAATCGGCGCGTGTGTCCCGTGCGTCCACCGAGGAGAGTCGCGAACCGGTTCTGGCCTACCGTAACCTGTTCACCGACGCGATGTCGACGCCGCCGACGGAAGGCGACCTCGAAACAGCGGTGGAATGGTCGACCCTGGTCATGCAGGCGCGCGTTCGATTGCTCGAACGATAGCCTTGCCCGAACTCTTTGTGGCGGCAATGTTGTCGGAAGCGCCACCGGTCCGCGGTGGGAACTTCCTCCCGAGACAGTGAGAGCTACAGATGGGCGAGATCCTCAAGGCGTATCAGACGTTGAACAAGGTCCTCAACCTGGGTCTGACCAAGGACCAGTTCCTTGTCGCGGAAGCTCAGTTCAAGCTCGACTTCGCTGACAGGGTGAAGTTCCCGACCGCGCTTCAGAAGGACCCGATGAGGCTTTCCGCCGAATGGGAAGTCACCGCGACGCTGACCCCGCGTCGCACCGCGCTCAAGTCGACCACCCGCCAGAGCCTGGCTCAACTCACGACGGCTGCACAGAAGCAGACAGCCACCGCGGTCAAATTGGCGACTCCGAGGATTGCGACGACCGCCGTCAAGAGTTCGAAGGCCGCGGCGGCTGTGAAGACTTCGAAGAAAACGAAATAGCTCGCAGCCCCTCACACAGGTGGCCCCGGAATCCGGCGGGGCATGCATGACGCCCGCCGGATTCTGGGTATCCAGAGGCAGCGTGCGGCCGGCTCAGTCCGCTGAACTCCCCACGGACTCCGCTGCCGCCGCTTCACTGAGGAGCGCCCAGGCGCGGGCTACGTGTTCCGACGTGGTTTTCAGGTTCCCGATCGCCAGACGGATGACCAACCGGCCACCGAGCCGCGTCGTGGCCACGAACATCTCCCCGGTGGCATTCACCCGGTCCACGATTGCCTGGTTGATACGGTCGGTCTCCCCGTCCGTTGCCCCCTCGGGGACGTAGCGGAAAACGACCAGCGCCATCGGCACCGGCGCGACCCGCTCCCATCCATGTTCGGCGTCCACCCACGCCGCGAAACGACGTGCAAGTTCTATGTGAGCGCGGATATTGGCCTCGAGCCCGGTGCGACCGAAAGCACGCATCACAAACCAGAGCTTGAGGGCGCGGAAGCGCCGGCCCAATGCCACCCCATAGTCCATCAGGTTCTTCGCCTGGCCCTGTTCCGGCATACGTAGGTAGTCCGGCACGAGCGAGAACGCCCGCGCCAGTTCATCCGGGTCCCTGCAATAGAGGGCCGAGCAATCGACGGGCGTGAAGAGCCACTTATGTGGGTTGATGACGATCGAGTCGGCCCCCTCCCAGCCGGCGTACAGCTCCCGGAATTCAGGCAGGATGGCGGCCGGTCCCCCGTAGGCCGCATCCACGTGCAGCCACGCGCCGTGGGCTCGCGCGATCGGACCGATCTCGCCGACCGGATCGATCGATGTCGTCCCTGTGGTGCCCAGGGTCGGAACCACCGCTACCGGCAAGATCCCCGCAGCCACGTCCTCGACCAGCGCGGCTTCGAGCGCATCAGGACGCATCCGGTACACGGGGTCGGAGGGAATCGCCCGATAGCCGGCCTTGCCGAAACCCAGCGCGAGAGCCGCCTTTTCCACCGAGGAGTGCGCGTGCTCGGATGCGTAGATCCTGCCAGGGCGTTGACCCCAGAGTCCTTCGGCGCGTGACGTGGGATACGCACGCTCACGGGCGGCGGCGAGGGCGTAAAGGGTCGAGGTGGACGCCGTGTCGTTGATGGCGCCCTCAAAACCCTCCGGCAGCCCGACGAGCTGCCGGAGCCAGTCCAGCACGACTTCCTCGAGCTCGGTTGCGGCCGGAGAACTCCGCCACACCATGGCGTTCACGTTCAGCCCCGCGGCGAGCATCTCGCCGAGAATTCCCGGCGCGGACCCCGTGACGGCGAAGAAAGCGTGGAACGACGGGTGGTTCCAGTGGGTCATCCCCGGAACGAGGATGTTCCGGAAGTCGGCCAACGCCGCATCCAGGGGCTCGGCATGCTCCGGCGCCGATGCGGGCAGCGCGGCACGCACGTCGCCCGGACGCAACCCGTGGGGGAAAACGGGCAGATCGTCCACACCGTCCAGATAGTCGGCCAACCAGTCCGACACCTCGTGTGCGAGGCGGCGGAATTCCTCGGGCGGGAGGTCTCCGACCCGAGGCGCCCCAGGATCCATGCTCAGGGCGTCTCGTCAGGCGTTGGCGTCCCTGACCGCTCTCCGGAATGCCCCCCGACAGCGTGCCGTCGGCCGACCGCCTCGCCGAACTCGGCCCGCAAGGCATCGAGTTGCGCGCGCAATTCCTCGGTGAGCGCATCCGTCGGAGGAGCGTCCGGAATGCCCGAACCCTCGAAGAGCGAGAAGAACATCGCGTCGGTGTGTCCAACGCTGGCGTGGGTAACACCCGCGTCGATCGCACGGTTCAGGCGGAGCACCTCACGCAGGCTGACCCGCGCGCGGCCGGCAAGCGGTGGATCCTGGTAGAGAAGACGAATCACGGATTCGCGCAGGATCTGCATCTCTTCGATCACCTCACCCGCGGCCAGTCCGCGGCGTGCGGAGACGGTCCCGAACAGCTCGCAGGAGCGCAACCATACGGGCTCGACCGAATCGCGGTGGGGACCGACAAGCGCCGGAAGGAATCCGGCCAGAAGGGTGAGGAACTCCTCGAGAAGTCCGTTGACCCCCTTCGACGGCTCGTCGTACCGGCGTTGGACCTCGCTGAGCCATCGCTCGACCAGACGCGGTACCCGCACTTCGACCCACGTGGCCAATTCCACGGGATTGACCCGTCGCCGGGGTCGCTCCGGATATATAGCTGATGGAAAGGGCGGTCTGGTCGGAGGGTCGGCCGCGATGTTCCGCATGTCCGCCTGGGTTGGAAGGTCAACGTTACAGGGGAGCCTTCAAGCCTTCTTCCACGAGGTCGGATCCCGCTGGATGGGAGCTTCGACCCGCCTGCCAAAGATGTCCGATCCGGGGTGTCGCGGCTACCCCTGAGCCCCCTGGATCCGAGCTGCGGGGGTCCCCGTCCACAGGAGCAGTTGCACGGTCACAACCGTACCCACACCCACGGCGCTTTCGAGCGAGACGTCTCCCCCCCAGGACTCGACCAGTCGCCGCACGATCGCGAGCCCCAGGCCGGTCCCGGTGGAGCTCGTGCTGAAGTGCGGTTCAAACACCTTCCGGAGGAGGCCGTCGGGGATCCCGACACCGTTGTCGACCACCCGCAGCAAGACACCCGATTGTCGCGAGGCGGCTACCTCGATCCGCACCACGCCACCCGCGACACAGGCCGCCCGCGCGTTCTCCAGAAGGTTGATGACTACTTCCTTGAGTTCCGGGTCGCGCGCCTGCGCGCCGGGCAGTCCCGCAACCAGGTCACGTTCGAAGCCTACCGGGCCGTCCGACGCCTCGTACAGGGCGAGAACCTCCTCCACCACCCCGGCGACATCTACGGCCGCGAGCGGGACGTCTCCCCCTCCAGTCGGTGCTCCGAAACGCGAGAAGCTCTGCGCGATCGCCGCCAATCGGTCGATCTCCTTCAGCATGGCGTCGAAGTTGCGTT
>JBBSOM010000423.1:0-3888 GCA_038259715.1 Longimicrobiales bacterium | reverse complement strand
CCGTGACGCAGCAACTGAAGCTCACGCCGGACCTGCTCGCGGATGTCTTTCTCGGGCACATCACCAAGTGGAACGACTCCCGCATCGTAGCGCTCAATGCGGGCGCAAGCCTCCCCGACGAAGATATCCTGGTCGTGCACCGTTCGGACGGCAGCGGCACGACGTTCATCTTCACGGACTACCTGACGTCGGCCGCGCCGTCCTGGCGTGACGGGCCCGGCAAGGGCAAGGACGTGCAGTGGCCCGTCGGTCTCGGCGGCAAAGGCAACGAGGGCGTTGCCGGCCAGATCAAGCAGACACCCGGCTCGATCGGGTACGTCGAACTGGCGTACGCGAACACGAACCAGCTGCCCGTGGTGGCGCTGCGGAACCAGGCCGGCAACTTCGTGACGCCGTCTCTCGAGGGCGCGACGGCTGCGGCCGCCGGCGTGGCGTCCAGCCTCCCCGAGGACACGGACTTCCGGGTCTCGATCGTGAACGCGCCCGGGGCGGACGCCTACCCGATCTCCTCGTTCACGTGGCTCCTCGTCTACACGAACATGGACGACGGCGCCAAGGCACAGAAGCTTCTGGACTTCATCAAGTGGGCGCTGACCGAGGGCGAGTCCGAGGTGATGGCCCTGGACTACGCGCCGCTGCCCCAGAACGTGGTGGCGCTCGAGATGAAGCAGCTCGAGAAAGTGCAATACCCCGGCAAGAGGTAGGTTCCCGGACCCGCGGTTCGAGCGCCGTGCGACGCCATTTAACAGTGAACAAAGGGGGCTCCGACGCACGCCGCCGGAGCCTTCTTCACGCGCCCTGCCGAGCGGCGCACGTCTTTACCTCCGCGTTACAAGACGGCTCTGTCGTCGTTACTGCGTTGCGGTATTCCTTCGAGGACAGGAACTGGGTCCCTACAAAGGAGAGATACTTTGCGTACGAATATGCGGTGGGTTTCGGTGCTGGGGATAGCCGCTGTTCTCGCGGCTGCGGGGACGCGTGATGCGTCGGCACAGAACGTTGGCGTGAGCGGTTTGGTATACGCGCAGTATGGTTATCAACCGTCGGATGCCGCAGACGATGCGAACGCCTTCGACGTCACGCGCGCCTACCTGAACTTCATCGGCAAGTTCGAGCACGGGGTGGGCACGCGGGTCACGACTGACCTCTACCGCAACGGCGACGGCTCGCTCGCGTTCCGACTCAAGTACGCCTATGTGACCTTCACGCCCGAGCACAGCCCGCTCACCCTGAAGTTCGGCCAGATCCACACACCGTGGGTCGATTGGGAAGAGGGGCTCTGGGCGTATCGAATGCAGGGTCCCGTCGCGCTGGATCGCGCCGGCTACCTCACGTCGTCGGACATCGGCGCGGGCATCGACGGCGCGTGGAATGACCAGACGGTGAACATGCAGATCACGCTCACCAACGGGGAAGGCTACCACGCGGCGGAGGGTGACAAGCACAAGGACGTTGCGGCCCGTGCGTCGGTGCGGCTCTTCGCCTCGGACGACGAGGGCAGCCGGGGAGGCCTACGCCTGACCGCGCTCGGCCACGTCGGAACGCGCACGGGCGGCGGCACGCGGAACCGACTCGTCGGCATGCTCTCCTACAAGTCGAAGCTCCTCCTGCTCGCCGGTGAGGCCGCCCACGTCACGAATAGCGCGACATCGGCGGACCCGGAGCTGACCGGGAAGGTCTTCAGCTTCTTCGGGGTGCTGAACCCCGGCGGCTCCAACGTCGGCCTGATCGCACGCGTCGATAGGACGGACCCCAACACGAACGCCGCCGACGACCGGTCCACGCACGTCATCGGCGGCGTCTCGTACAAGCTCAGCCCGAACCTGCTGCTGTTGGCCGACCTCGATCGCGTCGGCTACCCGGACGGGCGCCCGTCTCACTCTGTCCTGCTCTTCCAGACGCAGATCACGTTCTGACGAGAGGGGAGCCCGGCCTTGCTACCGGACCTCGACCACCGAGTGGTCGGTCACGAGCAGCGAACCGGTCACCCCCTTGATGACGGCGTGCCCGCCGACCAGCGAGTCGGTCAAGCGGGAATTCTCCAGCACGGCTCCAGGTCCGACGACCGTGTCGCGTACTTCGCACCCTTCGACGCGCGTTCCCCGCTCGAGCGTGACGTTCGGGCCGATACGCCCGCCCTTGACCACTACACCCTCTTCGAACCGCACCGGCTCCACGATCTCGGCGCCTTCCACACTCGCGCCTTCGTGGATGCCCCCGCGCCCCGTAGCGACGAGGTGGTGGTTGGTCTCGAGCAGGGTCTCCGGCTTGCCGGCATCCCACCATCCCTCGACGGGTGCCGGCAGGATCTTCGCACCGCGTTCGACCATGTACTGGAACGCGTCGGTCAGGAAGAACTCGCCACCCGGGCCGGGCGGCTGGGCGAGCGTGTGGTGGAGCCCGTCGAGCAGGAGCTTCCAGTCGCGGATGTAGTAGAGCCCGATGTTGGCCAGCTTGGAGATCGGCTCCGTGGGCTTCTCCACGATGCGCGCCATCGAGCCGTCGTCCGCCGTGACGATCACGCCGAAGCGCTGGTAGTCCTCGACCTCTTTGGCCCAGATCATTCCCGCGTACTTCGCGTCGAGCGAACGGATCTGGTGGTAGTCCACCTCCAGCACCGCATCCGCGAAGACGATCAGCACCTCGTCGTCGATGTACGGCTCGGCGAGCGCGATGGCGCCGGCCGTCCCGTCCTGGACCGCCTGCAGCACGTAGTGTGCCTTCAGATCGGGGTACTCCGCGGCGATCCACGCCTCGACCGTCTCGCGCAAGTAGCCTACGATGAAGACGAACTCCGAAACGCCCACTTCGATCAGGTCGTCGAGGATATAGCTCAGGACCGCCTTCCCGGCGACCTTGAGAAGGGGCTTCGGGGTATGGTGCGTGTGCGGCCGGAGGCGGGTGCCCTTACCGGCCAGGGGAATGACGGCTTTCATCGCGCTCACGTGTTGCAGACGTACCTGGCGGGCGCGGAACGTACCCGAATCCGCCTCGTAGTGTAAACTTGGCCATCCGTGAGACGAACCGCTACGAGGAAGCGCATGACATCGATCCGACGCGTCCACCGCTCGCCCTTGTCGTATGCCCTGCTGGCCTTCGCGGCCTGTGGAGGTCAGCCCGTCGCGGCCCGAACTCCGGCGCCCCACGACGACGGGCTCGCGCACCCGTATCTATATCAAGTCTCGGAGGCCCGAGGCGTAGAGCAGGCGACGCAGGAAAAGGACCCGCCGACCATCGAGGTGAGCGGCCAGGGGAGCGTCACCGTGACGCCCGACCTCGCGCGCGCGACGTTCGCGGTCGAAAGCCACGCGAAGACGGCCACCGAGGCCGCTGACGCGAACGCCACAGCCATGGCCTCCGTCCTGAAAGCGCTTCGCGCCGCCCAGATCTCCGGGCTGAAGGTCGAGTCGTTCGGCTACTCCCTGCAGCCGCAGTACACCTATCCGACACAAGATGGGCAGTCGACGCGCGAGGTTGCCGGATACATTGCCCTGAACAACGTGCGCGCCACCGTCCCCGACGTCTCCGTGGTCGGCAAGGCAATCGACGTGGCCGTGCGCGCGGGAGCCAACCGGGTCGCGTCCCTGACGTTCGAGGCATCGGACACGGAAGCGGCCCGCCGGGACGCGCTCACGCAAGCCGTACAGTCCGCCCAGGCGGAGGCGGAGACCATCGCGGCCGCGCTCGGTCGCCAGCTCGGGCCGGCGCTCGAGGTACACGGTGGGGCCCAGACGTACGGACCTCAGCCCATGATGCAGATGGCCCTACGCAGATCCGCCGCCGCGGACACGCCCATCGAGGCCGCCGACCAGACCGTCACCGCCTCGGTGACGATCCGCTTCGCGATCGGGAGCCCGCGCGAGTGAGTCGCAGGACGGCACCGGAGGG
>JBBSOM010000422.1:0-3890 GCA_038259715.1 Longimicrobiales bacterium | reverse complement strand
TTGACGAATCCCAACGTCGACGAGAGTTCCCCGGCGTTGACCGCGCAGATCCCGAGCTTCATCCCGCGGAACTACCAGCTGGATGGGTTCACCTATAAGGATGGGGACACGCTCGCTGTGATCCTCCACGACATGAACGCGGTTCTCGTGGCGAACAAGACGTCGCCGGAGGTGCTGCCCTTCAACTGATCCGGATGACCCCCCGCGCGGGGGCCATCACCCCTGGCTCTTCATGAGAGACGCATGGACGCACGAACCATCTACATCGACGGTAGCTGGCGGGAAGCCGACGACGGTCGGACGATCGCCGTGGTGAACCCCAGCACGGGAGGGTCCCTCGGGGCGCTTGCGCGAGGCGGCACGGCGGAGGTGGACGCGGCGGTCCGCGCCGCCCGACGAGCTTTCAAGGAGACCTGGTCACGTGTATCGCCCGCTGATCGCGGGCGAATACTCACGCGGCTCGGCGACCTCATCCAGGCCCATCACGAGGAGTTGTCCCTGGTGGAGTGTCGCGATGTCGGCAAGCCGCTCAGCCAGGCGCGAAAGGACATCGGCGCGTGTGCACGGTACTGTGAGTTCTACGGTGGTGCCGCGGACAAGCTGCACGGCGAGACGCTCCCGTACGAGGAGGGCTACCTGGTCCTCGCGCTCCGGGAGCCGTTCGGCGTCACGGCGCACATCATCCCCTGGAACTACCCGGCCCAGATGTTCGGCCGATCGGTCATCGCGTCGCTGGCCGCGGGGAACGCGGCGGTGATCAAGCCGGGCGAGGACGCCTGTCAGAGCATCCTCCGGATCACCGAGTTGGCCACCGAAGCCGGGCTGCCCGAGGGCGTCCTCAATGTTGTGACGGGATACGGCAACGAGTCCGGAGCGGCTTTGGCCGGGCACGGGGGAGTCGACCACATTTCGTTCACGGGGTCGCCGGCCACGGGGGCCCTGGTTCAGCAGGCCGCTGCGATGCACAACCGGCCGGCCACCATGGAACTGGGCGGCAAATCTCCGCAGATCGTGTTCGCCGATGCGGACCTGGACCGGGCGCTTCCGTCGCTTTACGGAGCGCTGATCCAGAATGCGGGCCAGACGTGCTCCGCCGGAAGCCGGATCCTCGTGGAGGAACGCCGGTTCGACGAGGTAGTGAGTGCTCTGTCCGAGCGCTTCGAGTCGACGCGCATCGGACCGGCGGAATCGGACCCGGATTGCGGTCCGGTCATCTCGGCGAAGCAAGCTGAGCGTGTCCGTGCGTTCACGGCCCGCGCCGACGAAGCCGGCCTTTCCCTGATGGCCCGCGCCGGCGCCGAAGGTGCCGTTTTGGGCGGTTTCTACGTCGAGCCACGCCTTTACGCGCCGGTGGAGCCGGACCACGAGCTTTCGTGCCAGGAGGTCTTCGGACCGGTGCTCGTAGCCACGTCGTTCAAGGACGAGGCCGAGGCGGTTCGTATGGCCAACGCCACCGACTACGGCCTGGTCGCCGGCCTCTGGACCAGCGACGGGGGCCGTCAGCTCCGCGTGGCCCGGGCCCTGGACTGCGGCCAGGTATTCGTGAACACGTATGGAGCCGGCGGTGGCGTGGAGTTGCCGTTCGGCGGGGTGAAGCGCTCGGGGTACGGCCGGGAAAAGGGCATGGAGGGCTTGAAGAGCTTCACGCGGATCAAGACGGTCGCCATACACCATGGATAGCTCGTCGCCCCAGGACCACCACGAACGTGGTCGGACGCTGTCAGCGCTCTTCTCACTGGAGGGGCGGGTGGTCGCGGTGATCGGCGCGGGAAGCGGCATCGGCGAGGCCGCGGCGCATGCCTGCGCCGGCCTTGGCGCGACCGTGGCCTGTATGGATGTCGACGTGGGCGCCGCCGAGCGTGTCGCCACCGAGCTGGCTGGGGATGGCGCGGGGGACGTCGAGTCCGCCCGGATGGACATCCTGGACGCCGCGGGCGTACGAGAGGGCCTGTCGGGGCTGGTGGAGCGTCATGGGCGCCTGGATGGCGTCGTGTGCACGCCCGGGATCAACGTGCGCAAGCCGATCTTGTCGTACACGCCGGAGGAGTTGCAGCGCGTCGTCATGATGAACATCGGAGGCACGTTCAACGTGCTCCAAAGCGCCGGTCGCATCATGCGAGACGCCGGCCGCGGCAGCATCGTGCTCTTCGCTTCCATACGCGCGCGGGTGGTGGAGCCGGGGCAGAGCGTCTACGCGGCCACCAAGGCGGGCATCGTGCAGTTGGCGCGCACCGCGGCGGCAGAACTGAGTCCGTTCGGGGTCCGCGTGAACGCAGTCGCGCCCGGCGTGGTGGAGACACCCCTCACCGGGCCCATCAAGGCGCAGGAGGGATGGTACGATGCGTACGCGCGGCACAGCGCCCTGGGGCGCTGGGCCCAGCCGGAGGAGATCGCCGGGCCTACGGCGTTCCTCCTCACGGACGCCGCCAGCTACATGACCGGCTCCGTGATGTTCGTCGACGGTGGGTGGACCGCTATCGACGGTCGCTTCCAGCCCCCGGGGATGGACTAGCTGCCCGTGGTGGAAGCGAGGCGGCCTTCGGGGACGCACCGCATCGGCGTGATCGCCGGGGACGGCATCGGGCCCGAGGTGGTCGAGGCCTCCAGTCCCCTGCTCGCCGCCGCGGCCGCCGCGGACGGGGTGCTGCTCGAATGGATACCCTTTCCCTGGGGGTGCGACCACTACCACGCCACGGGTCGCATGATGCCCGACGATGCGCTCGATCGCCTCGCGGATACCGATGCCATCTTTCTCGGCGCGGTGGGCCGTCCGGATGTGCCGGACCACATCTCCGTGCGGGACCTGATCCTGCCCATTCGGCGCCACTTCGAACAGTACGTGAACCTGCGCCCCATGAGCCTGCTGCCCGGCGTGCGCGGTGCCCTCGCCGGCCACCCCGACTTCGACATGGTCTGTGTGCGGGAGAAGAGCGAAGGTGAGTACACGGGTGCCGGCGGGCGTTTCGACGTGGGTACGTCCGAGGAGCGTGCCGAGCAGACCGGCATCTTCACCCGCCGGGGCATAGAGCGGGTGGCGCGCTATGCGTTCGAGTTGGCGAGAAGCCGGCCGCGGCGTCTGCTGGCGAGCGCCACGAAGTCCAACGCGCTCCAGCACGCGATGGTGTTCTGGGACGAAGTTGTGGAGGAGGTGGCTGCCGACTATCCCGAGGTTACCTGGCGACCCTACCACGTCGATGCCCTGGCGGCCCGCATGGTCACCCACCCCCAGACGCTGGACGTGATCGTGGCCTCGAATCTGTTCGGCGACATCCTGACCGATCTGGGTGCGGCGCTCACCGGGAGCCTGGGGCTGGCTCCGGGGGCGAACCTGAATCCCGAGCGGCTTCATCCCTCGATGTTCGAGCCGATCCACGGGTCCGCCCCGGACATCGCGGGGCGCGGAATCGCCAACCCCGTAGGCACCATCTGGGCGGGCGCGCTCATGCTGCGGCACCTGGGTCTCCAGGGGGCCCACGACAGCGTGGTACGGGCCATCGAAGCCGTGCTGGCCGCGGGGGCGGTACGGACCCCTGACCTGGGCGGCCGCGCTACGACCCTCGAGATGGCGCGGGCGATCGGAGAGCGGCTGGGTTAGGGCCGTGGCCTGGTCTGGCAGTCGGCCAGGGTCAGCCCGCTCCGTCGACCCCCACCAGGTCGGCGACGGCCAGTGCGAGCACACCGGTCGCGTGCATCAGGTCCTCGACGGAGCACCACTCGTCCGGCTGGTGCGCGGTCTCGAGCATACCCGGGCCGTACGCCACACAGTTCTCCACGCCGGCGATGCGCGCCACATGCTTGTGGTCGTAGGTACCGGGGCTGGCGACCAGGGTGGCGTCCCGGCCCAGCACCTGGGAGATCGCCGCGCCCAGAGCCTTCACCACAGACGCGTC
>JBBSOM010000421.1:0-3891 GCA_038259715.1 Longimicrobiales bacterium | reverse complement strand
GACGTCCGCGGAGCACCCGTCCGGCACCGACCGCGTAGCCGAAGTGGCGTCGCGGGCGGGGTATCGTGACTTCACGTATGTCGTGAACGTGCAGGGCGACGAGCCTCTCCTCGAGGAGGCGCACGTTCGCTCCGCCGTGGATCTCGTCCGGGGTGGGGCGTGGGACGTGGGAACGTGTGCCGCGCCCCTCCTGACGGACGAGGCGCGTAAGGACCCCTCTGTCGTGAAGGTCGCGCGCGCCGAGAACGGACGCGCGCTCTACTTCAGTCGGGCCGCGATTCCGTACAAGCGCGACGAGAAGCCACATCAGGGCGAACTCGAACGAGCGCCTTTCCTGCGCCACATCGGGATCTATGCCTACACGCGCGCCGCGCTGGAGGAGTGGGTCGCTCTGGCCCCCTCGCCGCTGGAGCGTCTGGAGTTGCTGGAGCAGTTGCGGCCGCTGGAGGCCGGGCTGAGGATCGGCGTCGCGGTCGTGGGAGCGGCCGAGCCGGGCGTGGATACGCCCCTCGACGCGATCCGCGTGGAAGAGAAGTTGAGCCAGATGGGTGCGACCACCTTCGCCTGACCGGGAGACCATGAGCGACACGCAGAACAGGCCCACCAAGTACATCTTCGTCACCGGCGGTGTGGTGTCTTCGCTGGGTAAGGGGATCGCCGCCGCGTCGATCGGACGTCTCCTCAAGGAACGGGGCCTCCGCGTCACGATCCAGAAGTTCGATCCGTACATCAACGTCGACCCGGGCACGCTGTCGCCCTTCCAGCACGGCGAGGTGTTCGTCACGGACGACGGCGCCGAAACGGACCTCGACCTGGGCCACTACGAGCGCTTCATCGATGCGTCGCTGTCGCAGGCCAACAACATCACCACGGGTCGAGTCTATCAGACCGTGATCTCGAAGGAGAGGCGGGGCGACTACCTGGGCTCCACCGTGCAGGTCATCCCGCACATCACCGACGAGATCAAGGCGGCCATCCGGCGTCTGGCGCCCGACCACGACGTGGTCATCACGGAGATCGGAGGCACGGTCGGTGACATCGAGTCGCTCCCGTTCCTGGAAGCGATCCGGCAGTTCCGCGTCGACGTGGGGCGGGAGAACGCGATCTTCGTGCACCTCACGCTGGTTCCGTACATCGCGGCCGCGGGAGAACTCAAGACCAAGCCGACGCAGCACTCCGTGCGGGAACTGATGCAGATCGGGATCCAGCCGCACGTCGTGATCTGCCGTACCGAGCATCCGCTCTCCGAGGAGATCCGGCGCAAGATCGCGCTCTTCACCAACGTCGAAGAAGACGGCGTCATCGAGGCGCGGGACGTGGAGACGATCTACGAGGTACCGCTCAGTCTCCGGAGGCAGAAGCTCGACGAGGTCATCCTCAAGCGGCTCGGCATCGACGCGCCGGAACCCGACCTGGGGCCGTGGACGGCGATGGTCGAGCGCGTGAAGAGTCCGTCGTCGGGTGAAGTGCGTATCGCGGTGGTGGGCAAGTACACGGCTCTGGTGGACTCCTACAAGTCCATCCAGGAGTCGCTCATCCACGGCGGGATCGCCAACGACGTAGGGGTGCGCATCGACTGGCTCTCCTCCGAGCAGTTCGAGCAGGGCAGGGGCGTGGAGTTGCTCGAGGACTACCACGGACTCCTCATCCCCGGAGGCTTCGGCCCGCGCGGCGTCGAGGGAATGCTCACGGCCATCCGGTGGGCCCGAGAGAACGAACTCCCATTCTTCGGCATCTGTCTCGGGCTCCAGTGCGCGGTGGTCGAGTTCGCGCGCAACGTGTGTGGGCTCGAGGAATCGCATTCGTCGGAATTCCACGAGGACGCCCCGGACCCGGTCATCTGCCTGCTCGATACGCAGCTCCAGGTCACGACGAAGGGCGGCACGATGCGCCTGGGTGCGTATCCGTGTGCGTTGAAGGAGGGTTCGCGCGCCCGCGAGATCTACGGAGTCGACGAGGTCAGCGAGCGCCACCGCCACCGCTTCGAGGTCAACAACGCCTACCGTGATCTACTCGAGGAGCACGAGATGACGGTCAGCGGGTCTTCACCGGATGGGGGGCTCGTCGAGATGATCGAGATCACGGGGCACCCCTGGTTCCTGGCCAGCCAATTCCATCCGGAACTCAAGAGTCGTCCAACCCGCCCGCACCCGCTGTTCGCTTCGTTCGTCCACGCCGCGGCACGGTACGCGTCCTTGAGCCGCGTCGAGCCGGCACAGCCTGCGGGCGTCTGAGCCTCCGGGAACGGTGACACCATGTTCGAGTCCTTCACGCTCATCGCCGGCCCCTGTGTTCTCGAAGCCGACGCACTGAACCTGCGCGTCGGCCAGGCCCTCGCGCGTCTGTCGGGGCGCACGGGGCTGCGCATCGTCTTCAAGGCATCGTACGACAAGGCCAACCGTTCCAAGCTCGACGCACCGCGCGGTCCAGGCCTGGAGCGGGGCCTCGACCAACTCTTGCGGGTCAAGGAGGAAACCGGACTGCCGGTGCTCACGGACGTCCACGAGCCCCGGCACGCCGAAAAGGCGGGCAAGGTGGTGGACGTGCTCCAGATCCCCGCCTTTCTGTGCCGTCAGACCGACCTGCTGGTGGCCGCGGGCGCGACCGGCCGCGCGGTGAACATCAAGAAAGGTCAATGGATGGCCCCCGAAGAGATGCTGCACGCGGTCGACAAGGTGCGCCGCTCGGGTGCGCCGGAGGTCACGGTCACGGAGCGCGGCACCTTCTTCGGCTACGGCAACCTCGTCGTGGACATGCGCTCGTTCGCGCGCCTTCGCGCGGCCACCGACTGCAAAGCCATCTTCGACGGCACGCATTCGGTGCAGCGGCCGGGCAAGGCCGACGGGGCGAGCGGCGGCGACCCGGAGCACATTCCGAGCCTGGTGCGCGCCGCGGTGGCCGCCGGCTGTGACGGCCTCTTTCTGGAGACGCATCCGGAGCCGACGACGGCTCCGTCGGACGGCGCGAACATGCTTCCACTAGATCGACTCGAAGCGCTCGTCGGGGAGGTCCTCGCGATTCGCGCTGCGCTCGGCGCTTCGGCGGGAGGGAATTGACCATGGTCCAGCCGGGGGCGCCCATCGCCGAAGCGCTCGCCGAGCGCGTACGCCTCGTCGTGTTCGACGTAGACGGTGTGCTCACGGACGCCGGTGTGTACGTGGGGGCGACCGAGGATGGCAAGCCCGTTGAACTCAAGCGGTTCAACATCCAGGACGGCATCGGCCTCAAGATGCTGAAGGTCGCGGGAATCGAGGTGATCCTGGTGTCCGGGCGCATCTCGGACGCCACCTCTCTCCGCGCCCGGGAACTCGACATCGAGTGCTATCAGGACGACGTGGCGCAGAAGCTCCCGACCATCCTTTCGGTCATGAAGCGCATGGGCATCGGTTGGCACGAGGTCGCGATGCTCGGCGACGACATCCCCGACGTCGCCGTCCTGCGCAACGTGGGGCTGAAGGCCGCTGTCGCCAACGCGGTGCCCCTCGTCGCCGACATGGCGGACTGGCGCTCGACACGGATGGGCGGGCACGGGGCGGCACGGGAGTTCTGCGACGCCCTCCTGACGGCGCGCGGACAACTCAAGGACGTGATCGACACGTACGTTCGGGAGCGAAGCTGATGGACGGGCACCCCACCTCGTTCGGCTCGGATGCGTCGCTGATCGCCGAGGGACGCCGCGTGCTCGAGGTCGAGGCGGCATCCGTCGCCGCACTCGCCGCGCGTCTTGGGGATGCGTTCGTACGCGCGTGCACGCTCGTTCGGGATGCTCCCGGCCGGGTCGTGGTCTCGGGCATCGGCAAGAGCGGGCATGTCGCGAGAAAGCTCGCGGCGACGCTCACGTCCACGGGGACGCCGGCGCTCTTCCTGCACCCGGTCGAGGGGCTGCACGGG
>JBBSOM010000420.1:0-3893 GCA_038259715.1 Longimicrobiales bacterium | reverse complement strand
GGCGCGAGGGCCAGGGCCTCGATCTTCGTGCCTCCGAGGTCGACGCCGATCCGAAGGCCCGGCGTGGGATGGTCGAAACCCATGCGGTCCTACCTCACGTCCGGCTCACCTCGTACGTGCCGGTCCCCCGCCGGGTCGTTCGACTGCCGCGAGGCGTGAGAATATGCATTGTACAACTCACCCGGCTGATTGGCGTAGAGTTCGACGAAGCCACACAAGCTGGCGTGGATCTGCGTACTCGCCGGGCGGGCGAGTCGCCCGTGATCCGGGTGTCGTTCCACACCGACCACGAGGCGCGGTCCCTGAGGTCCGCCCATGAAGGCTCCGTCGATCATGTTGCCCGAATTGCACTTGGGGCAACGATGGTAGCTGCTCATGAAGCCCCCTCATCGAGCGCCGCGACCGCCTGGATCTCGATCAGGTAGCCGTAGTGCAGGTTGGGGACCGGAACCACCGCGCGCGCGGGTCGGTGCTCGCCCATGACCTCCCCGTAGACGTGATTGACCTCTCCCCAGTAGCTGACATCGGACACGTAGATGGTCATCTGGAGCACCTGGTCCAGGCCACTTCCCGCTGCGTCGAGGATCGCACCCACGTTTCGGAGCGCGCGCCTGGTCTGCTCCGCCGCGTCGCCGGGCGGCGCATCGGGGTGCTCGGGGTCGATCGGGAGTTGTCCGGCCACGTACACCGTGCCGTTGTGGATCGTCGCCTGGGAGTAGTGGCCACCGGGACGGGGTGCCTGGGGTGTTTCGACGAATTGCATGGTGCTAGCAGCCCTGGTAGACGGGAGACCTCCGCACGACCGCTGGCGCGGTGGTGCCCGGGGCGGCACGGGCGTACGCGCCCCTGGACCCCTAGGTTGGGGCGGCGGGTCGCCCCCGAGCAAGCTGAGCGCCAATGCCGGGTCTCATGTTATGCCGAGTTCGGGCCTCCCTCTTGCCCTGATTCCTTTTGGCTTGATTCCCTGGAGGAATCCATGCAGGTGCGCATCCTGTCGGGAGCGGACGTATACGCCGCCGTCGATATGCTTGCGGCGATCGAAGCGGTGCGCGGGGCCTTCACCGCCCTTTCCACGGGAAAGGCCACGGTGCCTCTCCGCCTCGCGCTCGACATGCCCCAAGGGACCGCCCTCTTCATGCCGGGCTACCTCGCGGAGGACGCGGCGACGGCGGCGAAGATCGTCACGGTCCATCCAGGCAACCGGTCTCGGGGGCTCCCGGTGATCCACGCGGTGGTGCTCGTGTTCGACCCGGTGACCGGTCGCGTCCGTGCGCTGATGGACGGCACCCACCTGACCGCGCTGCGGACCGGCGCGGCCGGAGGTTTGGCCGCCGACCTGCTCGCGCGCCCCGATGCGTCCGTGGTGGCGCTGTTCGGGGCCGGCGTGCAGGCGCGAACGCAGCTCGAGGCCGTACGCTGCGTACGCCCGATCAGGGAGGTCCGCATCGTGTCCAGGCACGAGGCTTCGGCACGCGCCCTGGCCGACGAGCAAGACGGAGTCGATGCGCGCGTCGTTACCGATCCGAACCAGGCGATCCGTGGTGCGCACATCGTGATTGCCGCCACGGACAGCAGGACGCCCGTCTTCGACGGTGGCCGCGTGGAGCCGGGCACGCACGTGACGGGTGTCGGCTCCTTCACGCCCGCCATGCGCGAGGTGGACACCACGCTCGTGCGGCGCGCGCGGGTCTTCGTGGATCAACGTGAGGCAGCGCTGTCCGAGGCCGGCGACCTTGCCGGCCCGATCGCGGACGGGGCGGTGGGGGTCGACATCGTGGTGGCCGAGATCGGTGAGGTCGCGGCCGGCCTGGTGCCGGGGCGCACCACGGAGGAGGAGATCACCTTCTTCAAGTCGGTCGGCAACGCGGTTCAGGACGTGGCCGTGGCGCAGCGCGTGCTCGAGGCGGCGGAGCGGGAGGGCCGCGGGGTCGTCGTGGAACTTTGAGCGAAGCGTCCGGCGTCCCGCTGGGCCGCCCTCGCGGAGTCGTGTGATCACGCGCCGGAGGGAGCGAAGGCCCAGGCCACCGGAGAGAGGCCATGTCTCCTCCGCCACGTCGCCAGTTGGCCCGCGTGGTAGCCTTCGTGACAGATCAGCGCCTGAACATGGTGACAAAGGTCGGTTGTGATGTGACCAGCTCGGGATCGGGCGTCGGAAGCGACAATTCGGAAGACGCCATGCGCGTGAGCCCTGCCTGGCGTCGCGCTCCGGTACCCGCGAGACGCTCCACGAGGGTGCCCCAGGCATCATACTGGTGCGACGAAACGGGGTGCGCACCTGGACCGTATCGCGTCAACAGGGCGGTGAAATCGGCGGGAAGCTCGTCGGCGCCCAGCAGAGAGCGAGATGGATCTAGCGCATTCCGACATGGCTTCGCGCACCGCCACGCCACGGAGCGCGCTACCTTGCTCCTCGCGCCCAAGAGACCTTACAGTGCTTGTAGGCTCCCGGTGCGGTTGGGTTTCCACCCGCGGCGCCGAGCCGACGAGTGGCCCACTCAAGGCGAGCCCATGCGACCTCTACGCCTCTGTCCCTTGGCTGCCGGACTCCTGGCGGGCTGCGCGACCCCGGGCGGAACACCCGCGCCCTCAGGACCCGTGGTCTGGCCGACCGGCAACTACATGGCCTCGGCGCGACTCCAGTACACGACAGGGTCCGTTCGCCCGGGCACCTCGGCTCGACGCCTCGTGGAGACAGAGGTGCGCGTCGAAAGCGACGGGACCATATCCCTCACGACGGGAGACGGCGTGTGCTTGGAGGCGGAGAGCCACCGCGCTGCCGAGCGCAACTTTACCTGTGGCCAGACGGTCTTTCAACTCGTCCTGGACGGGGAGACCATCCGCGGGACAGCGACTGCGCCCGTCACCTACTGGGTTCGTGGATGGTCCGTGTGCACCCGGTGGGGAAAGAACGAGTCTGGGCAGACCGAGTGTCTGCCGACCGAGGATCACCCCGACGAGGAGCGCACCGCCCGTACTACTGCGAAGTTGTCGGTGGTTGCGGCCGGTTGATCGCGCTCATGCGCCGACCCGGATCATACCGCGGCGGCGAGCTGTTGAACGCCTCGACCACGTCTTCGATCAAGTTCCGGGCCTCCCAGGGAGCTCGTCTCTATGTTCGAGCATTTTCGCACATTCACTCGTTCGGTCTCCGGCATCGACGTGCATGGCGTGATCGGGGGCTCGGGCCCTCCGATTCTCCTGTTGCACGGGTATCCACAAACCCACGTGATGTGGCACAAAGTGGCTCCGGCACTAGCCGCGCATTTTACGGTCGTGGCTGCCGATCTAAGGGGTTATGGCGCGTCGGCAAAGCCCGACCCCACGCCTGACCACAGCACGTATTCAAAGCGCGCCGTGGCCGCAGACATGGTGGGCCTCATGAAGAGCTTCGGGTTCGGTCGGTTCGCCATCCTGGCGCACGACCGGGGAGCGAGGGTGGCCCACCGACTCGCGCTGGACTGGGAGGACCACGTGACGGGAATGGTACTGTTGGACATTGCTCCGACCCGGGAGATGTATGCCGGGACCAACCAGGGATTTGCGCGCGCCTACTGGCACTGGTTCTTCCTGATACAACCGGCGCCCCTTCCAGAGATCATGATCGGCGCTGACCCAAGGGCCTACTGGCTGAAGAAATGCGGAGCGGGGTCGGCGGGACTCAGCCCGTTTACGGAAGAGGCTCTCGAGGCCTATCTCAGCGCCTTCGAGAATCCGAAAGCCATTGCGGCCAGTTGCGAGGACTATCGCGCCGCAGCCACCGTCGATATCACGCACGACGATGAAGACGGGGGTCCGAAGATCCGTTGCCCGCTCCGCGTTCTCTGGGGCAAGAACGGAGTCATCGAAGCGTACTTCGATTGCCTGGCCCTCTGGCGTGAGCGGGCCTGCCAGGT
>JBBSOM010000419.1:0-3895 GCA_038259715.1 Longimicrobiales bacterium | reverse complement strand
GCGAGTACTTCGTGCACCGCACCGGTCACTCGATCGACACCGTGCTGCACGGGAGTGGGCCGAACCTGGACAACCTGGAGACGCGCGACGACCGCCTCCTCATTCCCGGCATCGGCTTTTCGATCGAGCCGGGGATCTATCTGCTCGGTGACATCGGTGTCCGGAGTGAAATCAACGTCTTCTGGGGCGACGAAGGTCCACTCGTGACGCCGAAGCAGATCCAGCGGGAGCTTTTCTTCTTCCTCGAAGATTGAGTCGACCGACCCAACCGATGCGGGCCAAGTCCGCCATCGGCGCGCCTGCGAGTGACGTCCGGGTCGAGGTCGCCCTTCCGCTTCCGATCTTCCGCACGTTCACGTACCGGGTGGACGGGTCGCCGCCGCCGCCCGGCACGCGCGTCCTCGTGTCCTTCCGCCGCGAGGAACGGATCGGTTGGGTGGTCGGGCCGGGTGAAGTCGGCCCGATTCGCGGGCTGAAGCCGATCCTGGACGTACTCGATGAGCGGCCCACGGTCATCGCGGATGTTCTCGACCTCTGCCGTTGGATGGCCGACTACTACGTGGCCCCCCTGGGCGTCGCAATTCGCTCGGCTGTGCCCGCGGTGCTGTCGGACGTGTCGCGCGACTACATTGCGCTGCGGGGCGATCCGACGGACGACCTACGTGCACGGGAGCGTCGACTGGTCGAGGCACTGGCCGCGAGGGAAGGCCCCCAACGCGTGAAGACCCTGGCCAGGTCCATCGGAATGGGATCGATCTGGCGGGAGATCCGGTCGCTCGAGGAGCGAGGGCTGCTCGCCCACGAGACCGTAGCGCCGGCCAGGCCGCGGGTGAAGACGCAACGCTTCGTGCGCCTGACGCGGGAGCTCGGCACGCTCGCCGAGCGCGACGAGGTGTTCGGGCGGGCCGGACGGCAGCGCGAGGCATACGAGTTGCTCGAACTCTCCGGCGGCGCGGCGGAGCTGGGGCTCCTCACGGGGGAGAACGGCTTCAGCCGGGGCGTGGTCTCGGGCCTCGAGGAGAAGGGCCTCGTCACGCTCGTCGATGAGGAGGTCTACCGTGATCCCTTCGCCGGCGCGCCGCTCACCCCGCCGAATCACACGCTCACAATGCACCAGCGGGCGGCGCTCGACGTGATGGCGGCGGGCCTCGACGAAAGCGCGCCACCCCCCTACCTGCTACAGGGCGTGACCGGCTCTGGCAAGACGTTGGTCTATGTCGAGTTGATCCGGCGGGCGCTCGCGATGGGCCGCACCGCCGTCGTCCTGGTGCCGGAGATCTCGCTCACACCGCAGACCGTATCCCGCTTCCGCTCGCACTTTGGCGACCAGGTGGCGGTGCTCCATTCCGGCCTCTCCGACGGCGAACGCTACGACGCCTGGCGGCAACTCCGGAGCGGGGAGCGGCGCATCGCGGTGGGTGCGCGCTCCGCGCTCTTCGCGCCCGTGGAGAAGCTCGGCGTGGTCGTCGTCGACGAGGAACACGACGGCAGCTACAAGCAGTCGGAATCGCCCCGCTACCAGGCGCGGGACCTCGCGGTGATTCGCGCGCGCGCACATGGAGCCGTGTGCGTGCTGGGGAGCGCGACCCCCTCGCTGGAGAGCTGGCACAACGCACGCACGGGCAAGTTCCGGCGCCTGCTCCTGCCGGAGCGGGTCGGGGGCGCCCGGTTGCCGCCGGTGCGGGTGCTCGATCTGCGCGTCGGACGCAAAGCACGGGAGCAGGCGGGCGCCCGCCCGGCGCCGGAGCGTGGCGCGGGGGTCCTGTCCGGGGAACTCGTGGCCGCCGTCGATCTACGGCTGCGCAGGCAGGAGCAAGTCATTCTCCTGCTGAACCGACGTGGATACGCGGCGTTCGTGCAGTGCCGTGAGTGCGGGGACGTCCAGCAGTGCGAGAACTGCTCGATCTCGCTGACGTATCACCGGGTCACACAGCGCGTCGTCTGCCACCACTGTCGCTACGAAGAGCCCTCGCCGACGCGTTGCCCGAGCTGCGGTTCAAGGGACCTCTCGTTCCGGGGTCTCGGCACCGAACAGGTCGAGCGCGTAGCCGCCGAGACCTTCCCCGAAGCGCGGATCGCGCGCATGGACGTCGACACCACGTCGGGAAAGTGGTCGCACCACAGGATCCTGGGGCGCGTCGAGCGTGGTGAGGTCGACATCCTGCTGGGCACGCAGATGATCGCCAAGGGACTCGACTTCCCGCGTGTGACGCTCGTCGGCGTGGTGAACGCGGACGTCGGAATGCACATGCCGGACTTCCGCGCGTCCGAGAGGACGTTCCAGTTGCTGAGCCAGGTGGCAGGGCGGGCGGGGCGGGGGGCGCTCGGAGGCGAAGTCCTCATCCAGACGTGCCTTCCCGATCACTACGCGGTGCGCGCCGCCCTGACCCACGATTTCGAGGGCTTCGCCGCGCGTGAGCTGGCCGAGCGGGAGGGGCCGCGCTATCCGCCGCATGTGCGGCTGATCAACGTGGTCCTCTCCAGTCCGGCGCAGGAGGCCGCAGCGGGCGCGGCCGAGTCGGCCACCGGGTGGCTGCGGCGCCGCCTCGCGCGGTCGGCGCGGCGGGGGGCCGCCGCCGGCGAACTCGTCGGACCGGCGCCGGCGCCCATCGAGCGGCTCCACGGTCGTTGGCGCTGGCACTTTCTTCTACGCAGCCGTTCGCCGGCGGCGCTCGGTGAGGCGGCGCATGCGCTCGCGGAAGAGTTCACCCTTCCCGCGGGCGACGTTCGTCTCGCACTCGACCGGGATCCCGTCGCGCTCCTCTGAGCCGAGCGCGCTCCGCACCGACCTGGGTCGCCGGGGAGGATTGCCGCCGCCCGGTTTGCCGGTGTATGTTCGGTGCGGAGCCGACCTCGAATGGAACCGGGGAGGGATTCAGGAGGGTTGCCCGTTGAGTTGCCTGGCGCTGAACGCTTCGTACGAGCCGCTCACCATCGTGCCTCCCCGCCGAGCCGTACGACTTGTTCTGGACGGCAAGGCCGAGGTGCTGGAGGTGGACGGGAGCCGTCGTTTCCGGTCTGAAAAGCATGTACTCCCATGCCCTGTCGTCATCCGCCTCGTCCGCTTCGTACACGTCCCTCAGCGCTTCCGACGGCAGGTCACCAACACGTTCCTCTTTGCCCGTGACGACTACTCCTGCATGTACTGCGGGCGTCACCGAAGCGAGTTGCGCGGACGCCAATTCCTGACCCGTGACCATATTCTGCCGACGTCGCGCGGCGGAAAAAATGTCTGGACCAACGTCGTGACGAGTTGCTCGCCGTGTAACAATCGAAAGGGCAATCGTACGCCGGAGGAGGCGCACATGCCCCTGGTCGGAGAGCCGCGCGAGCCCAACTACGTCCATTTGGTGTGGGCGGTGCGACGCGTCACGGCCACCCAGGCCAAGTACGTGCGGCTCTTCTACGGAGAGGACGCGCTGGAGGCTTTGCGCGGATCGGTGGGCTGCGGGAGCTGAGCGACGCGCTCACTCCTCGAGGTAGGCGTAGGGCCGCTCGTAGAATTGTCCGTATCCACGCACGGTGCCGACGTGAGTGTACTCCTTCCAGCAGATCACCCAGCCCCGCACCTCGTCCTGGACCACCTCGTAGGTGAAGCCGGGGGTCTGCGCGCGCTCCGCGAGAAAGCGCTGGAGGTGCGCCGGCAGGGAGGGCACGCCGTCGACGTCCAGAAGGTCGTGATGCTCATGGATGGCTTTGCGGATGTTCGACTGACTGAGCTGGGTCGCGCGGATCGATTCCTCGATGGAGGCATTGATCGCGGTCAAATCGGGCTCCGTGCCCGTCCGGCGCTTGATGGTTTGCACGAGTGCGCCCGTCTGTGGCGACGTCAAGTCCTCCAACGTGCGTTGGAGTTGCACCAACAGCCGCTCGTGCAGCCGGAGGAGTTGCGAGT